>CAIWSO010000455.1 GCA_903915315.1 uncultured Spartobacteria bacterium
CAAATTCGCGGCTGAAGATGAACTGTCCCCGCTGCGGCAACTCGACGACGATGTCGGCGTATTTGCCGGTGAACCCCTGATCATCAAACGGCAACCGAGTGTAATAGCCCTTGAAGCGCGATGCCGAAACTGCATCAGCGGCAATCGCCGCGATGCCCGCGGGCGTTGACTCGGCGGCCAGAAGTGGGAATGCGAGGGCCGCGGAAAGGGCCAGACAAAGTGGGGAAGTTTTTTTAATTGGGTTGTTCAATTTGGTTGTTCAATTTGGTTGGCGGGTTTCAACCATTGGCATCGAGTGAGTGGAGGGCGGCCTTCATCCAGCCACAGGCATAGGCCATGCCGGCATACCAAGGGGCGGAGCAGGTCATGGCGGGGGCATGGTCGGGGATCAGCACACCATCGTAACCGTTTTTGCGCAGGATGCGCAGAACGCGCAGCATGTCGATATCGCCTTCGTCGATGAAGGTTTCCCAATAGTGTGGGGCTTTGCCGCGGACATTGCGGAAATGGATGTAGGCGATCTTGTGCTGGCTGCTGTAGGATTCCACCGCCTCGTAGATGTCGCCGTCGGTCATTTCGGCCAAGGTGCCGAGGCAGAATTCCAGGGCGTTGGAGCGGCTGGGTTTGCGGTCGATGAGTTTCTGATAGAGCCCGGGTTGGTTCACTAGGCGCGGTTGGTTGCGCACGGTGGGTGTGGGTGGATCGTCCGGGTGGGCGGCGAGTATCACATCTGCTTCCTCGGCGACCGGCACAATCGCGTCGAGGAATTCGCCATGGCGGCGCCAGAGTTCCTCGGTGGTGATAGGGGCGAGTTCGCCGGGCGCGGCATCGCGATCATAGACCATGTTCCAGATCATCCCGTTGGGGATCGGTTTGTCATAAGGGCCGTCCATGCCGACGACTTCCGCGCCGCCGCGGCCGTGGGGGCCCTTGATGCGCCCCGAGACTCCAGCGAGCGAGAAGTTGTAAGCCATCACCGGGATGCCGACCTTGCCGACGGTGCGGACAAGGGTTTTGATTTTCTCGAGTTGTTCGGCCTTTTTCGGTCCGTCGAGAAGCACATCGTGCCAATGGGCGGGATCGAAGTTTTCGACCGCCTGGATGGTGAGTCCGTGCGCTGCCGCCGCATCGCGGATCGCGCACAACTCTTCGTAGGACCAGAGTTGGTCGGGGTCGCCGGCGAGTCCCCAGCCGCTGTCGTCACCGAGCGGTTGATCGACGGACATGTCCGATCGCGACGAGCGGAAGTAGTCGACCATGTGAATGACCAAGTGGCTCGCGCCGCACTGGCGCGCGAATCGGAAGTGATCGTCGTTGAGTTGGTGGCGGTAGAGTCCGAAGCCGAGTTTCATGATTTTGTTTGTTAGAATCCGATGCTTACGCCGCCATCGACAGGCAGCACGGTACCGGTGACAAATTTCGCCGCCGGTGAACTGAGATAGACCGCGGCGTAACCGATGTCTGCGGCTTCGCCGAAGCGTCCCATCGGAGTGCGGGCGAGAATCTTGTCGCGTCGAGCCGGATCGCTGTCGAGCGCCTTGCGCATCATGTCGGAATCGATCCAACCGGGAGCGATTGCATTGACGCGAACGCCATCGCCGGAGACTTCGGTGGCAAGCGTGCGGACCATGCCGATAAATGCGCTTTTGGCTGCGGAATAAGCGATGACGCGGGGGATGCCGAACAGCGATGCCATCGAGGCGATGAAGATCACGCTGCCATGGCCGCGTGCGATCATGCCGGGGAGCACGGCGCAGGTGAGTGCGTGGGCACCGATCACATGGGTGTTGAGGACTTGGAGAAACTCCTCGGGGCTGGTGTCCAAAGCGAGTTTCTTGAGGTGGATCCCGGCATTGTTGATGAGGATGGAAATCGGCCCGGCGAGTTGCTCTGCCTGTTGGACAAGTGATGGCAGCGAGGCGGTGTCCGTTACATCGCCCTGCAAGGGAAATGCAGCATCACCGATTTCTGCTGCGGCGCGTTCGAGTTCCGAAGTGCGGCGACCTACAAGCACCACCTTGGCCCCTGCTTCGGCGAGGCAGCGCGCCATTCCTAAGCCGAGGCCGGTGCCGCCTCCGGTGATGAGGGCGGTTTGGTTGTGAAGTTGAAATGCGGAGAGTTGGTTCATAATGGGGTCAAGGGGTTGGGATGAGGAGATCAGAGGATTCCATACTTGGCGAATGCCGCGGTGCTACTCATGCCGTTTTCAATCTCTTGGCGGACCAGGTTTTCGCCGGTGGCTTTGGCGAGAGCTTCTGCAATGACCTCGGCCTCGACAGCGCGAGGGATGATCACCACACCGTCGAGATCACCGAAGACCAGATCGCCGGGTTGAATGGAGACCTGGCCGACCTCGATCGGACAACGGTAGTCGAGAACTTGGGTGCGGACGGCGGAATCTTGCGCATACCTGCCGCGGCTGAAGACGGGCCAATTTTGTTCCAGCACGCGTGGAGTGTCGCGGTGGTATCCATGAATCACGGCACCTACAGCCCCGCGGGTGCGGGCGGTGGCGGTGAGAATCTCGCCCCAATAGGCGCAGCGCATATCGCCGCCGCTGGCCAGAAAGATGTCACCGGGTTCGAGTTGGTCGAGCGCTTCCGTAAGCTTGCCAAACGGCTTTTTCTGAGGACCGTGCACGTCGATCATCAATGCCGGCATGGCGCGTCCCACGAGCTTCATCTCGGGCAGCAGCGGCTGGATCGACTGTGGAAGGAATTGGTGGGTGAATCCCATCCGGTCCAGGATGTCCCCGACCACTGGGGTGTAGAGCCGGGATTTCACGAGTTCGAAAAGTTCGGGTTCCGATGACCATGAGGAGGATGACATATTGTCATGTCAGTCGGTTTTATTCTTGAGGACGAGTGGAGTTTTACGAATATCGTTTCGTGAGTGGATCCCACCCAGTGACGATGCGCGATGTGGCGCAAGCGGCGAACGTTTCGGTTTCGACGGTTTCGAAAGCGTTGCGCAATGATCCGACGATTCCGGAGGGTCGGTGTCGGAGCATTCAAGAAATGGCCGAGCGTCTCGGCTACCGCCCGCATCCGATGGTGGCGGCCTTGATGGCGCAGATGCACCACCACCGCCGCCGCAGCGATCCGCACCATCTGGCCTGGCTGGATTTCTGGGCCGGGGCGAAGCGCAAGCGCGAGACGCTGAATATAGATCACATCCTGAATGGGGCGAGGATCAGGGCGGGCGAGTTGGGATACGGCCTTGAGGTCTATCGCTCAGGGGCGGATGGGGAATCGTTGGAGCGGCTGAAGCGCGCGCTGACGACCCGCGGACAATGGGGCGTCATTGTGCCGCCGGTGCCGGAATCGGCGGCCAGATTGTCATTGGATCTGAGTGGGTTGTCGGCGGTCACTATCGGCACCAGTCTGCATGAGCCCAAGATGCACCGGGTTTCTCCAAATCATTTTCAGGGTGCGGTTGGGGCGTTTCACAGAGTTTTGGAGATGGGGTATGTGCGTCCCGGTTTGGTGTTGAGCCATGAGATGAATGAGCGCGTGAACGGACGCTGGCTTGGGGCTTTTATGGCATGTCAGCAGCGATTATCGGAAAAGAACCGAGCCGCCCCCTTGCTAGTGGAGCCCGGCGACAGGAAAGCGCTAGGTCGGTGGTGGAAACAGGAGCGCCCGGATGTGGTGCTGATGGCGGAGGTTCTGGACTGGCCGACATCCGCTCGCCCGAAGATCGCTTGGTTGATGCTCAACGGGCAACCGCAGGCACTCGGTGGCATGGACTATCAACTGGAGAAGTTGGGAGGGGTGGCCGTGGAGGTGGTGGTGGCACAAATTCACCGCAATGAACGCGGCACACCGTCAGTCCCCCAAACGGTGCTGATCGACGGCGCGTGGAGCGAGCCTGCAGGCTGTTCGAGCAGCTCTTTCCAATAGTTGCCGCCGCCGAGATTTTTTCAGGCGCTCGTCATTCATGGCGAAGCCCTTTTCAAGGTATTCCTTGAGAACGGTGGATGCCCAGCGCCGGAATTCCACACCCCGGGCGGAGCGCACGCGGTAGCCTACCGCGAGGATGAGATCAAGATTGTAGAGTTCAATGGTGCGTTGAACCTCGCGTGTGCCTTCCTTTTGAACTGTTAAGGATTCCTTGACAGTTGCCTCTCGAGTCAGCTCTCCATCCTCAAAGATGTTGATCAGATGAAGCGAGATGTTTTGTTTTGTGGCCTGAAAAAGCTCGGCGATTTAGATTTGGGGAAGCCAGACGGTGCCATCTTGCAGACGTAGATCAATCTTGGTTACGCCGTCCTCGGTGGTTTAGAGGATCACATCGCTGATTGCGTTTCTCCTTCCCCCAAAAGTCGGCGGCTGTATTCACTGGTGAGGATTTCCATTTGTTCAATCGCAATTCGGTTGAGTTTTTGCAGGCGGAGCGGTTGCTCCATGGC
>CAIWSO010000456.1 GCA_903915315.1 uncultured Spartobacteria bacterium
CTTGTTGAATTCATTGTCTAAAAAAACCAGTGCATTGTCGAAGGTGGCAAAAGTGTTTTGATGGGCTTTGTGAGCAAACATGAAGTGCGTTTTGAACTTTCCATCTCCACATTTGTAAATGCTCCCGTGGCGACCATTCTTCCTGACGGTGTAGGGGAAGGTGGTTTTTTTGCGCGGCATATCTAACAATATACAACAGTATACAAAAAAGGATAGCCGAAAAGGGGGTAAATTGAAAAACTGACGTTAATCTGCCCCATGATTAGATGCTTTGTTGATGAGGATCTGGGGTGGTTTTGGGGCGAAATATTCTGGCGGATGGGGGGGGATTCGAACCCCCGATACCTTGCGGTATACACGCTTTCCAGGCGAGCGCAATCGACCACTCTGCCACCCATCCCACTAGAAGAAACTAAGTTCATAGACGATTCGTGAGAGCTTGACAATGACTGCTTACAAATTGTCCAAAGATATTTGATGTTTTCGGTTTCGGATCGGATCGATTTTAAGCGATATATCAAGCATGTCTCAAAAGCAGTCACCCGCCGCACTTGAAAAAATCGCTCGGAGTTTCCGGGCCTTGTCTGAACCGACGCGCTTGATGCTTTTGCAGGAGTTGAAGGCCGGGCCGATGTCGGTGAATGAGTTGGTCGAGATCAGTGGGTTGTCTCAGGCGAATATTTCGAAGCAGTTGGCTGTGCTGCGGGACGAAGGATTCCTCGACCGGGAGCAACGCGGAACGGCGGCCATATACTCGATTGGGGATCCGATGGTGATGGAGCTATGCAAGCTCATGTGCGAAGGCATGAATCGCCGAGCCAAGGAACGAGCAATCCATTTCTCGATCTAGTCGCCCGTTCCTCGCAGGTCTCTTGATGCTACTGGGCGGCTTGGGCTTCCACCTCGGTTTGGGTTGGTGGGGTGACAGAATTGGGCTGAGTTTGTTTCGAAGGTTCGAGAGATTCCAACACGGAAGCCAGTGAAGGATCCGCTGTGAGAATGGCGTCGTGCATGGCTTGGCGGAATTCCTTGGCCGCAATCTCACGGCTTTCCGGTGTGGTAGCAGCTTTCAGTTTTGCTTCGGCCGCTTGAACGGCAGGGGCTTGTTTGGCTATGGCTCTGGCTGTATCAAGTTTGCTTTTTTGCTCTGGCGGGAGCTTGGCTGCGGGGGACTCTCCCTCATTGCGTTTGCCTTTTTTGCCGCCGTTGCCCGACTTATTGTCATGAGCATTCTTTTTGAAAACTTCGGAGATTTTATTGACGGCATCGGTGAGAGAGGGATCTGATTTGATCATTGTTTCGCGGACGGCGGAGCGGAAGGCTTCCGAGGCCTTATCGGCTTGGGCTTTGAGTTCTTGGATTTTGGGATCATCCATCGCTGCGGTTCGGGCGGTCTTGAATCGCTCGCGAAGGTCTTCTGGTATTGATTCGAGGATTTTTTTCTCGTGCCCTTTCCAATAACCTTCTTTGCCGCCTTGGAGTGGAGGTGATTTCTGTGCAGGAGCGGGGCTTTGGGACCATGCTGGCGTGGTGATCTGGAATGTGCAGAGGGCGGCGAGACCAAAGAGCGAATGGGTGTATTTCATAATGTTCAAAAGCTAAAACCCCGGGATCGGAGGAAAGTTGCGAAAAAAATCAAGCTGCCGGTTCGGATGGGTTTTGCGAAACCGGAAGGCGGATATGGAATGTGGCTCCTTGGCTAGGTGTGCTCTCGACGGAGACCGTGCCTCCATGGGCGAGGATGATGTTTTTGACGATGGAGAGGCCGAGGCCGGTGCCGCCTCCGTCACGGGAGCGGTCTTTATGAACGCGATAAAAGCGGTCGAAGATAAAAGGCTGTGCGCTAAGAGGGATGCCTGGTCCGTTGTCAGCGATGGCGATGGCAATGGTGTGTTCATCTCGCTTCGCGGTGATGGATAGAACAAGATCGCCCGAGTCGCCGTAGCGGAGGGCATTGGTGAGGAGATTCAAGTAAACTTGTTCCATGCGGCGGGAGTCCGCTTCGATCACGCGAGCTTCCACTGGCCATTCGATTTCGATGCGGGCTTTGGTTGCTGAAATGGTGGGTTTCAGATTTTCCAATACGCGGAGCAGGAGTTCGTGGAGATTCACGGAATCCAATTCCAAAAGGCGGGCCCGGCCTTCCATTTGGGAGATGCTGAGAAGATCTTCGATGAGGAGATTGAGGCGTTGGACATTGCGTTGGATGGCTTCCAACGAACGTTCGGCCATTTCAGGTTCCTCCATGGCGCCGTCGAGAAGAGTTTCTACATACCCCTTGATAATGGCGAGAGGGGTTCGGAATTCATGGGAGACATTGGCAATGAATTCCCTGCGTGTGGCTTCAAGGTTGCGGACGTCGGTGACATCCTGAAAAACGAGAAGCACGGCTTGGGGGAGGGAACTGGACTCGGGAGAGAGGGCGGCGACGTGAATGTTGAAGTGCCGCTGAGTGGAGGTTCCTTTGGGAGTGATGGTTTCGAAACTGAGTTCGATTTGCTGGGGTTCTCCACCTGCAAGCGCTCGCTCGCTGGCGTGCTGGAGTTCATGCCGCCGAAAATACTCCAGCACAGTGCGGCCAATGGGGGAGCGTCCGGGAGAAAAGAAATGCAGAAGAGCCTCATTGACGAGCGTGATCCTTTGAGTGCGGTCGATGATGAGAATGCCTTCGACCATACCCGAGAGAATGCCACGCAAGCTGAGATCTTCATTGGCGATTTGGCGGTCGAGCTTAAGGAGTAGCTCGGAGATTCGCTTCACGTGTCTTGTCGTTTCCGCATATTGACCGGGTTCGTCCTGCACGGCGGGAATACGGAAATTCCCCGAGGCCATTTGCTCCAGATCTCGGCGGAGACTTTGCCAGGGCTTAATGAAGCGCAGATGGATAAAGATTGCCGCGCTGGCGATGGCTGCAATGGAGATAAAAAGAAGGAACGTGTTCAAGATGCAGATTGCACATTAAAACGATACCCTTCGCCGCGTATAGTTTCCAGTCTGGGAGCGTGACCAAGTAGTTTTTCACGAAGTCGGCGCATGTGGGTATCGACGGTCCTGGTATCCATCCCAGGGGAATAACCCCAGACATCGCGCAGAAGGTCGTCTCTTCCGAGTGTGCGTCCCCGATTATTCACAAGTGTGATGAGGAGTTTGAACTCAGTAGTCGTGAGCTCAAGGCGTTCCCCGTCGATGCGCGCTTGCAGGCTCGATTTGTCGAGGGTGAGGCCATCGAGTTCGATGACCGACGTGCTGGCGGCGGACGTACGCAGGCGGCGAAGAAGCGCTTGAACGCGCAAAACGAGTTCTCTGGGGCTGAATGGCTTGCCAACATAATCGTCTGCGCCTGTTTCTAAGCCTTTCACCCGGTCTTTTTGCTCATCCTTCGCGGTGAGCATGAGGATCGGGATGTGGGTCGTTTCGGAGTCTTGTTTGAGGGCTCGGCAGACTTCCAATCCGCTCATTCCGGGCAGCATGAGATCCAGGACAACGATGTCCGGACGGTTGCTGCGAACGGACGCTAAGCCCGCATCGCCGCTGGTGGCGACGATGACCTTGAATCCCGCCCGCTTGAGGTTATAGCGGAGCAGATCCACAACGTCGGCTTCATCTTCCACAATTAGCACGGTATCTTCCATGAGGTGGTGCTTAGACAAGTCGCACACTTCAAGCAAGAGATCAAAAGTGACAAAAAAATCAGGTCACCGCATGGTGGCTCAGAAAAAAACAATAAAACTGAACCGCGGTGACCTGAGTTGTTGTCGCAACTGATAGGTTAGACGACGCGAAAATGGCCGCGTTCAAATTTTCTTTAAAAAATCTTACGCATCAATCACGAGGCCGACTGGGCAGTGGTCGCTGCCAGTGATTTCGGGTTGGATGAAAGCGGATTTGAGGCTCGAGGCCATTGAGGCGGAGGCGCAAAAGTAGTCGATGCGCCATCCGATATTCTTTTCCCGTGCGCCATGCTGGTAGCTCCACCAGGTGTAATTTCCGCCTTTGGGTTCAAAGTGACGGAAAGTATCAATGAATCCAGCGTTGAGAACTTGGTCAAATGCCTCCCGCTCCTCGATCGTGAATCCCGCATTGCGGGTATTATCCTTCGGGCGGGCCAGATCGATCTCCTGATGGGCGACATTCATATCGCCACAGAAAATGACCGGCTTCGATTTTTGGAGTTGCACGAGGTGGTTGATGAAAGCGGGGGTCCAATCACGCGTGCGGTAATCGAGGCGGGTCAGTTCCCTCTTCGAATTCGGCGTGTAAACATTCACCAAATGGAAATCGCCGAAATCCGCCGAGATCACGCGTCCTTCGGTATCGTGCTCGGGAACGCCAATGCCGTAGGTGACGGCAAGGGGTTTCTTGCGCGTGAGGATCGCTGTGCCAGAGTAACCGGGCTTGAGGGCGGAATTCCAAAAAACCTCATAACCTTCGAAGCGGTGGGGCACCTGCTCCGGGCGGGCTTTGGTTTCCTGAAGGCAGATGATATCGGCTGCCTCCGCTTCGAGATACTCCGGCAGACCCTTGCCGAGGACCGAGCGGATGCCGTTGACGTTCCAAGATAGGATTTTCATGTCGTGATTGTCTGTCGCGGAGCGGTTGGTGGCGTGTTAGCTGATTTTTTCGAGCAGGTAGTTTTTGAGATCGGCGATGGCGATCCGTTCCTGTTGCATCGAGTCGCGATGGCGGAGAGTGACAGTGCCTTCCTTCTCTGGGCCATTTTCTCCGATGGTGTCGAAATCGACGGTGACGCAGAAAGGCGTTCCTGCTTCGTCTTGGCGGCGGTAGCGGCGACCGATGGCACCGGACTCATCGTAGAAAACATTCATGATGCCACGCAGCGAAGCCACGATCTCGCGGGCTTTTTCCACGAGTTGGGGTTTGTTTTTGAGAAGAGGGAAGATGCCGCATTTGATCGGAGCCATGCGGGGGTGGAAGCGCATCACGGTGCGGGTCTCGGATTTTCCCTTTTCGTCGGTGACGGTTTCCTCGTCGAAGGCCTCGCAAATAAGGGCCAGCGCTGTGCGATCGGTGCCAGCACTAGGTTCGACGACGTGAGGAACGAAGCGTTCTTTCGTCACTTCATCATAGTAATCGAGGGGCTTGCCACTGTGCTCGATGTGTTTGCCGAGATCGTAATCCGTGCGGTAGGCGATGCCTTCGAGTTCACTCACGCCGAAGGGGAATTCGTATTCCAGATCGTAGGTTTTTTTGGAGTAAAAGGCGCGTTCGCCGTCGGGGATATCGTTAATGTGAATCTTCGAGCGAGGGATACCGATGTCCTCGTAGAACGCGAGGCGTTGCTCGAGCCAGTAGTCGGTGAGTTGCATGCCATCCTCGGGGCGGCAGAAATACTCGATCTCCATCTGCTCGAATTCCCGGGACCGGAAGATGTAGTTGCGGGGGTTGATCTCGTTGCGAAAGGCTTTTCCGATCTGCGCGATGCCGAAGGGCAGCTTCTGGCGAGTCGTATCGAGCACATTGCGGAAATTCACAAAAATCGCCTGAGCTGTCTCGGGGCGTAGGTAAACCATGTTATCTTCCGTCTCGAGGGGGCCGGCGTGGCTTTTGAACATCAGGTTGAAATCCCGAGCCTCAGTGAGATCACGACTGCCGCAGGTGGGGCAGTATTTTTCGCCGTCTTTGACGGGCAGTTGATCCGCGCGGTTGCGGGAATTGCATTTTTTGCAATCCACCATCGGATCGCTGAATGTCTCCTCGTGACCAGATGCCTTCCAGACCGCGCGATTCATGATGATCGAGCCGTCCATGCCCTCCATGTCATCACGCTCACGCACGTTCCGGCGCCACCAGAAATCCTTGAGATTCTTCTTCAGTTCGACGCCGAGGGGGCCGTAATCCCAGAAACCATTGAGGCCACCGTAAATTTCGGAAGATTGAAAAATAAAGCCGCGCCTCTTGCAGAGGCTCACAATTTTTTCCATGCGCGAAGCGGATGCGTCTTGGGACATAAGGCGGGTATCAAACCCGAGGCGCTTCCCGAGGTCAACGCAGCAATGGAGGAGAATTTTTGGTCTGGTCTCCGCTAAATTGCGCCGACGATATCGCGGATTAACTCGGGGCCGTGATAAACGAAGCCTGTGTAGATCTGAACAAGGTTCGCGCCGGCATCGAGTTTTTCCTTGGCTGAGGCGGCGTCCATGATTCCGCCGGAGGCGATGATCGGGAGTTGAGTGGCGGAACGAAGGGTGCGGATGACTTCGGTTGAGCGTTGGCGGAGCGGTGCGCCGCTCAGTCCACCGATCTTGTCTGCGGGAGCAGGGATGGCGCTGTGGTCGAGGGTCGTATTTGTGGCAATGAGGCCGGCCAGCTTTTCCGACTCGGCGAGCGCTGCCATCTCGCGAACGGCGTCATCGGTGAGATCAGGGGCGATTTTGACCAGAAGGGGCTTCCCGCTGTGGATGCGCTTAAGAGTTCGGATAATCTGGGCCAGAGAATCGCTATCCTGCAGGGTGCGAAGGCCGGGGGTATTCGGCGAGCTCACATTGATAACGAAGTAGTCTCCATATGGAAGGAGGAGGTTGTAGCTTGTGGCGTAGTCCGAGGCGGCATTTTCCAGCGGAGTCACCTTGGATTTTCCAATGTTGATACCTACGGGAATGCTCGGCCAACGACCGCTGGATTTGAGGCGGCGAAGACGTTTCGCTGCGGCACTGGCTCCTCGGTTGTTGAATCCCATGCGATTGATGAGGGCTTCCTGCAAGGGAAAGCGGAAGCAGCGTGGCTTTTCATTTCCGGGTTGGGCGAGTGCGGTGATTGTACCTGCTTCCAAAAAGCCGAATCCCATCGCCTGCCATGCGGGGAGGGCGACGGCATTCTTGTCCATGCCGGCGGCAAGTCCCACGGGGTTCGGGAAATTAAGACCAAAAAGTCGCAGTGGGCGCTGGGGGAGGGGGCCGAACATTGAGCGAATAAGTGGTGATGGCGTGAGTCGGAGCGCCGCCATGGCGAGATTGTGGGCCGCTTCGGCGGGCAGGCAGAATAAAAGCGGGCGCAGAATTTGTAGGTAGCAGTTCACTACGATCAATGTCGCCTACACCATGCCCTAGCTACAATCGGAAAGTGCGTGAATGGCTAGCACGGGCTTGACGGCGCTGGTTCCGGCTCCGATAAGTGGGGGTTCCATGACAGCACCTGAAATATTTGGAGTTTTGAGCGCATCCCAAAGCGCGGAGATTTTGAACTGGTTGGCAAACCATGACCGCCCGGCCTATCGGAATTGCGCATCTATGCTGGCTACGCGCCGCAAGTTGCGGCCGGTTTTTGTTGAGCGTAAACCAAGGGATGAAAAAAACCAGTGGATGCAAGACGCGCTGACTCGACCCGCGAATGCCGATCTGGCGCTGGAAATCCTGCAGGTTTGGACGCTGGGGAACAACCTCGCGATGGTGGCTGAGTTTTTGGATGCGCTGGCGATTTCGCATGATGGCAAGGGGCTTATTGATCAGATACCCTCAGAGCCGCCGGCCGAAAAAGTGCAGTCCGCCGTTGAGGCTCTACTAGCCAATCACGGAGTCTTCCAGGTTTTCGTTTATTTGCATTTGTTTGCCGGTATGGATGAGGAAGGTTGGTTGACTCTCAAGGGTCTCCTTGCGACCCATCCCGCACTGGCTCCCGTAACGCTGGCAAAAGCGGCATGAGCCCTTTTTCCGATTCCCTCAAAGGAGCGTTGGAAACCTTCGAGTCTCTCCGGATACTAGAACCGAAGGTGATGGAGGCCGCCAAGTTGGTCCTCGATTGCTTGAAGTCGGGTGGCAAGTTGCTCCTTTGCGGTAACGGCGGCAGTGCGGCCGATAGCTCGCACATTGCCACGGAGTTCACCTGCCGATTCATGGGCGATCGCCGCCCGTATCCGGCCATTTCGCTCACTTCCGATGGCGGGCTGCTCACCGCGATCGGAAATGACTATGCTTTTCAAGAGGTCTTCGCACGGCAAGTGCGGGCCTATGGCAAGCCCGGCGACGTGCTGATCACGCTCACGACCAGTGGGAAGTCGAGGAATATTCTGTCTGCGATCGAAGAGGCGAAGCGGATCGGCGTCAAAAATATTGTCTTTCTAGGCAAGGGTGGAGGCTTCACCAAAGGGGCTGCCGATATTGAGATCCAAGTATCGGGAAACGTCACTGCCCGCATCCAAGAGGCCCACAAATTCCTCCTCCATACGATATGTGAGATTGTTGAGCCGAGTCTCGACAAGGAATGAGTCTCCTTCTGACGATTTTCGCAGCCGTGCTGGGAGCGGTGGTGGGGTCGTTTTTAAATGCCTGTATCCACCGCATGCCATTGGGCCTGAGTCTCACTGAGCCGCGTCGCTCTTTTTGTCCCTCCTGCAAAAAAACCATCCCATGGTATGAGAATCTGCCGCTTGTGAGTTGGCTCGCCTTGCGCGGGCGTTGCTCCACCTGCGGGGATGGGATCGCTTTTCGGTATTTCCTCGTTGAGTTACTGACGGCGGTATTGTTTTGGTGGGTTTGGGAATCGTATGGGTTTCCGCTCGCCGTGCCTTATTGGGTGTTTATATCGCTTTTGGTTACGGCGACGTTCATTGACCTTGAGCATTTCATTATCCCTGACGAGATCACATGGGGTGGAGTGATTTTAGGCATTGGGCTGAGTATAGCTTTGCCGGAAATGATGGAAACCAGCTCGCGGTTCATGGCCGCGGGGTTGTCGCTGGGTGGCGCGGCTTTTGGTTTTGGGCTTCTTTTTCTTGTGGTTGAGGCTGGCAAATGGGCTTTCGGAAAAATCAAACACCGCTTCCCCGATGGAGAGGTCTTTGAATGGCAGCGTCATGATGATGAAGCTGAAATCCATCTCGGGCCTGAAAAACTGAATTGGATAGATGTTTTTTCCCGCGAAAAGGACGTGCTCACGATCGAGTTGGATGGTCCTGTGGATGTGGATGGTCGCGAGATCACGGCGTCTAAATTGATTTTCCACTACAATCAGGCCGACCTTGCGGGCGAAACGTTCTCTTTAGATAGCTTGTCAAAAATCACCGGGCGGATGCGCTCGATTGTGATACCTAGGGAGGCGATGGGGTTCGGCGATGTGAAATTCATTGCCTGTATCGGAGCGTTTCTGGGCTGGCAGGCGGTTCTTTTCACGCTCTTCTCCGCGTCCGTGATCGGCAGTTTGGCTGGAATCGCCGGAATGTTTCTCGCCAAGGATCGGGCAGGAACCCGTATTCCGTTCGGGCCATTTTTGGCATTGGGGGCGATAATATGGATTTTTGGAGGCCGATTGCTGGCAGAATGGTATTTTTCGAACCTCTCGCATTTTCGTCTTCCTTTGGAATTTTAATCCCCACGAGCGACTCAATCTGTTGTAATTCCCATCGCCATGTCGAAAACCGTCAAGCTTCCGTTCCCGCAGTTAGTGCGGGCATTTTGGAGTCCTTATTTGAAGTTGCTGGGGTATATGACTCCTTACCGCAAACGATTTTTTCTCGGCATCGCCTTCGGCGTTCTTGCTGGCATCGTGAGCGGATCGTTGACCTTGGTGATTCTTAAGGCGGGCGAATCCATCGGGGTGAAAATCGATAAATCCCAGCTCATGCCAGGTGCTATTCCGACTGGAGGGCCTGGGATTGGGGATGTGATCGGGATGAGTATGCTCATTCCTCTCGTGATGGTTCTCCGGGGGCTTTTTTCCTACCTCAACGTGTATTGTTTAGCGTGGGTCAGTTTGCGGGTCCTACGGGATATTCGGACCAAGTTATTTTCGCATCTCATGTCGCAATCGCTCGATTTTTTCAACCGTGAAAAGACGGGCACGCTCATGTCGCGGGTAATGAGTGATACGCGGGTCACTCAAAATGCGCTGACTTCGATCTCAGCCGATGTCATCAAGGATCCGATCGCTGTTTTGACGCAGGTCGGTGTGCTTGTGGCGATTGATTGGAAATTCAGCCTCACCACGCTGGTGCTTTTTCCGTTGTGTATTCTTCCGGTGATTTATTTTGGGCGCAAGGTGCGTAAGGCCGGTAAAGCCGAAGAAAGGGAATCCGCCCAGATGTCTGTGATTCTTCAGGAGACTTTTGCAGGGGTCCGGGTGATCAAAAGTTTCGCCCGTGAGAACTACCAGACCGAGCAGTTTGCGAAGTCGAGCGACACGCAACTCAGAAACAGCCTTCGGGTCCGCCGCAGTTCGGATATTGTGCATCCGTTGATTGAGTGTGTGGCCGCATTCGGTGTCGTCTTGGCGATGATCTATGTTTACTACGCCGACATCAGTTTTATCAAATTTGCAGCACTTTGCGGGGGTATTTTCATGCTCTACCAACCCGTCAAAAATCTCAGTCGTATTCCCATGCAGATGCAGAAGTGCATGGTCTCGGCAATGAATGTGTTTGAGCTTATGGACAAAAAGCCCAGCATTTTGGATCGCCCGGGGGCTATTGTGATGGGCAGGTCCGAGGGCCGGCTAGATTTTGAGAACGTGAGTTTCGACTATGGTTCGGATAAGGCCGCCGTGCAGGGGGTGAGTCTTCAGATCGAGCCCGGAAAAAAATATGCTCTTGTGGGGGCGAGTGGAGCCGGAAAAAGCACGATTCTGTCGCTCATTATGCGTTTTTACGATCCTCAGAGTGGGGTTGTTCGGATCGATGGGCATGATTTGCGGGATGTCGCCCAGCACTCGCTTCGCGAGACTGTGGGAATGGTGACCCAAGAGACATTTTTGTTTCACGATACGATCGCCGAGAATATTCGCTACGGCCGTCTCGATGCGACTCGGGAGGAAATCATTGCTGCGGCGCAGTCCGCCTTCGCACACGATTTCATTCTGGCCCAACCGGACGGCTACGAAACCATCGTTGGCGACAAGGGCTGCATGCTCAGCGGTGGGCAGCAGCAAAGATTGGCGATTGCCAGGGCGCTTCTCAAAAATGCCCCGATTCTTCTTTTAGACGAGGCGACATCGGCTTTGGATTCCGAGAGCGAGCGAATGGTGCAAGCCGCTCTGGAGCGCCTCGCCGAGGGGCGTACCGTCGTGGCTATCGCTCACAGGCTTTCTACGATTCTCAATTCGGATTGCATTGTGGTGATGGATCAAGGTCGGATCGTGGCCACGGGTCGCCATGAGGAACTTCTCCAAAAATCGGACCTCTATCGAAGTCTCTACGAGTTGCAATTTCACCACCACGACAGTTTGACTTCCGAGCCTACTGCGGCATGAATTTGCAGCCATGGATGATCCCGGAGCATCTTGCACCGGGGGATGCAAGGAGCCTTGAAGGGGATTGGGCCGACATGGAGTTGCATCGCATCACCTCGCCCGAAGATCCTTTTTTCTCTCAGGCGTTCGGGGCGCTCTCTGCGGAGTTCGGTGATGCGGGAGAGATGGAGCAAGATTCGGTTATTGCACGGCGTATGCAATGGCTGCCGGAGCAAATGATCAATGGCGCCTCGATGCAATACGCTCTTCAGCTTGTGACGCGGCGGGGCGAGTTTGTCGCGGTGAGAGATCACACAGTCATCATTCTCGAGTCCGAACCGAGAGCGGTCGTTCATCTTTCCCACAATCTGGTTGCTCCTGAGTGGCGGAGGAGTGGAATTGCTGGGTGGATGCGGGCCCTTCCAGTCGCGACGGCCATGGATTCCATTCAAACACTTCGATTGCCAAGTGCGTCGCCGGTGACACTGGTAGGAGAAATGGAACACTTCGATCCGACGCGATCAGCGACATTGGTTCGCCTCACTGCCTACGAAAAGGCGGGATTCAAAATGGTCGATCCCGAGCTTGTAAGTTATCTCCAGCCTGACTTTCGTGACCCAGCGGAGATCGACATTTCTTCCGGTCCACAGCCATTGCCACTCACGCTGATGCTCCGACGGATGGGGCGTGAAGCGGAGGGTTTTGTGAGCGGCGCCGAGATCTTTCACAACGTCAAAGCCCTCTACAAAATGTATGCATCGGAGTTTAGATCGGCGGACATGTATCAGGTTTACGAATCGTTAAAAAACTATCCTGCGGCAGGGGCTCGGATTCCGCTCAAACCTCCAACCGCGCGATGACTCTTTTTCACGATCCGGGATTTGCGGCGCCGATCGGCAAGCATATCATGCCGATCTCGAAATTCGGATTGGTGGCGGCGGAGGCCAAAAAAGCCTTTCCTGATATAGCCATCGTTTCACCCGATCCCGTCACTGATGCTGATCTGCTGAGGGTGCACGCCCCGGACTACATATCTGCGGTGAAAACGGGGGAACCTCGTTCGCTGGCGGAGTCGCAGAAATTTCCATGGAGTCCGGAGTTGTTTCCCAGTGTATGCCTGACCGGAGGTGGTGTTCTCGCTGCTGCTCGGCAGGCTCTTTCGGATGGCATATCCGGGGCGTTGGCAAGTGGGTTTCATCATGCGTGCAGGGATCATGGTGAGGGTTTTTGCACTTTCAATGGGCTCGTTGTTGCCCTCGAAGCCATGCGGGCGGCGGGGCAGATCCGCCATGCGGCGGTGCTGGATCTCGATCTTCATTATGGAAATGGCACTGCACAATTGACCGCAGAGCGTTCTTGGATGAGGGCATTGTCGATTTACGGGAACGACTATGATTCCAATACGCCCTATCGTGACGTTCGCTCAAGGCGCCACGTGGATGGGGACAATCATTTTTCCGTTCCTCTTATTCCGTCGGGATCGAGCGATCGTAATGTCCTAATGCAAGCCCTAGACGATCATCTGGATTGGATTCTTGAGGGAGAGAGACCGGATATTCTTCTCTATCAGGCTGGAGTTGACCCACTCCGAGACGATCCTTATTCGCCTCTGGACTTGGATCATGCCGACCTCATGGAGCGTGATCAGCGGGTCTTTCAGTTTGCTAAGAGCCACTCGCTACCAGTCGCTTGGGTTCTCGCAGGAGGGTATACCGAGGATATTTCGCAGGTGGTCGAGGTGCATCTCAATACACTCAGGGCGAGTGTGGGGGTCTTCGGTTAGGTTGCGTTCGGTTCGTCATTGACGACTTCCGGCGCCACTGATTTCAGCGCCTTGTGTGCGGTTCGGGTGATCCAAATCGTGACAAGGATGGTGACAATAATTTCTGTGGCATAGATCATCCATGCAGTTGGGCCCTGGTGGATTCCCCCCTTCGCAGCGGACCCTAACACGGCCCCAGCGAAAGCGTAGGCGGCACTGATGGGAAAGAAGCCAATCCACGACGCAACGATGTAGCGCCAAAAAGGAACACGGGAAAGCCCAAGAGCACAGCTGACCAAGCTGTGAGGAAGAATGGGGGAAATACGGGTCAGAATGATCAACCGCCAAGAATCTCGGCTGGCAACATGGTTCAGGGCTTGAAATTTTCGGCTACCAGCGAAGCGGCGCTCCATCCACCCACGTAGCAAATAGCGGGTGGTAAGAAAATTCGTGAGCGCACCGCCCACAGAGGCAATGGAAACGAGGAGCGTGCCGCCCCCAAATCCATAGACGGCGCCCGCTCCGAAGCTCAATACAGAACCTGGAAGGAAGAGGATGCACGAGAGCGTGTATAGGATCACAAACCAGACCCAACCGATTGGCCCAGTGTGCTCGATCCAAGCCATCGCCTGTTCCATCCACGATGTCCACTGCGCGAGCATCCGGAGCCTAAGCGAGCTTCTTTTCGAGAATCTCGCCGGCGAGGGCAGGGTTGGCTTTGCCTTTAGAAAGTTTCATCACCTGACCCTTGAGGAAGTTGAGCGCGGAAGCTTTGCCTGTTTTGAAATCGGCGACCGGGCCGGGATTCGCGGCGATGACTTCATCGACGAACGCTTCGATGGCGCCAGTATCACTCTCTTGCTTGAGTCCCTTCTCTTCGACGATGACCGAGGCGGATTTGCCGGTGGAGAACATCTCTGCAAAGACTTCCTTGCCTTGCTTCGAGTTGATCGAGCCAGCGTCAATGAGGTTCACCAGTTCGTCGAGAGAAGATGGTGCAATCGGGCAATCAGAGATGCTGACGGAGGCCGATGACATGGCGCTCAGGAGATCGTTAATGATCCAGTTCGCGACATTCTTGGGCTTCTTGGCGCCGCGGGCGGCGGTTTCAAAGTAGGATGCCAGTGCGAGGTCATTCGCTAGGACGGAGGCATCGTAGTCACTCACGCCGAAATCGCTCACAAAGCGGGCGCGCTTTTCCCATGGCAACTCCGGCTTGCGTAGGCGTGCGGCTTCCACGATGGAGGCTGTTTTGACAGGAAGGAGATCGGGATCGGGGAAGTAGCGGTAATCGTGCGCGCTTTCTTTGATGCGCATGAGGGTGGTCTCGCCGCGAACGTCATCCCAGCGGCGGGTTTCCTGTTGGAGTGTTCCTCCATTGCGAAGGATTTCAACCTGACGCGGAATCTCAAAAATCAAGGCGCGACGAACTCCGGAGATCGAGTTCAGGTTTTTGATCTCGATTTTGGTGCCGTATTTATCGGTGCCGACCGGACGGACCGAGACATTCACATCGCAGCGGAGTTGGCCTTTCTCCATGTCGGCGTCACTGATGCCGCCGTAGATCATCACTTGCTGGAGCACGGTCAAATAAGCGAAGGCTTCCTCGGGCGTGGAAATGTCGGGTTCGCCGACAATTTCCATCAGTGGTGTGCCGGCGCGGTTGTAGTCGATGCCGGTTGCCGTTTCCATGTGGAAACTCTTGGCCACATCCTCTTCGAGATGGATGCGAACGAGGCGCATGTTTTTATTCGGTGTGCCGATGGATTTCTGAGCGTCTTTCGGATAAGCGAGATCATGGAGGGGAACGATGCCGCCGAGGCAGAGTGGCATATCATACTGGCTGATCTGGTAGTTCTTCGGCATGTCGGGGTAGAAATAATTCTTCCGGTCGAATTTGCAGACCGGGCCGATCTCGCATCCGAGCATGAGGCCGGCAAGAGCGGTGAGCTTGAGGGCCTCCTCGTTCATCACAGGCAGAGCGCCGGGCATGCCCATGCAAACTGGACAAACATTGGTATTCGGCTCGGCTCCATATTCCACGGCGCAGGAACAAAACATTTTGCTGCGCGTCTTGAGTTGAACGTGAACCTCGAGGCCGATGGTGGTGATGTAATCAGTCATGGTTTGGATTTAGAAGTGGTGGGACTTTGATCGGGAGGCATCGCGTAATCGAGCGCTTTTTGCAGGTCGAGGCTCATGACAAGCTTCTGTAGCGAGGGATCGCTGACCGCTTGCATCAGGGTGGAATTCCGTAAAAGGGCGGCGTAATCCTGCTTTTGCGACGCTGCGACGAGCTCGGGATCCTGCAGGATCGCTTGGATGCGAGGATGGGCGACGATTTTCATTACGCCCGGATAGTCCAAAAATCGCACCATCGCATTCGGGTCGGCGGTCAATTTGCTGAGTCGGACAATGTGGTCGTAGGCCTCATTCGGGAGGATATCCACGGACTTAACGAGCGAGCCGATAGAGCCCATTTCCAAGGACTCTTTGAGTGTGGCTAAACCTTGAGCGAGGGCTGGAGCATCCTTGGGCTTTCGTCCTGCCATGCTCGATTGGGCGAGCGCACCCGAGGCGCGAACGAGTGAAACCGTCCCCCACAAAATGAAGACTCCAGTGAGAAGCCCAAAAAAAGCCCCGCCTAAACCGAATAGAGTTCGCACAAAGCCGGGTGGTTGCTGGTAAGTTCGCTTAAATAAAATCGCGCTTAGGAAAAGGCAGACCGCGAGCACAATGAGCGTGACGGCCAGCCCGACGCCAAGGCCTGCAAAAAAGGACACCCCCGGCATCACGATGGCCACAACGGCGGCAATCGCTTGTCCGACCATCATGCCGAGAAATCCGGATAAAACAAAGGCGCCAAAGTGCAGGCCTGACCGGATGACACCCCGACGCCAACCGCCGTAGATTTCCCAGAGCAAAAACAGGCTCGCTCCGTAAAGAAGGGCATTTTGCCAAAATGGGGACGCCGAGCCCATGTATTAACGTGGTAGGATATCTTGCGCGCGCTGACGTAGCGCATGGTCGCAGAGCACGAGGGCTGTCATCGCCTCGACCATTGGCACGGCCCGTGGAAGCACGCAGGGGTCGTGGCGACCTCTGGCTGCGAGAGTGGATTCCTTGCCCTCGACGGTAACGGTCGATTGCGGGCGGGAAATCGTGGCCGTCGGCTTGAATGCCACACGGAAGAGGAGAGGTTCGCCGTTGCTGATTCCGCCCTGCACGCCACCCGAGCGGTTGCTTGTCGTATGCACTGCGCCATCGCGGATTTCGTAGGCGTCGTTGTGTTCTGCTCCCGTGAGAAGGGTGCCTGCAAAGCCAGATCCCATTTCAAATCCCTTCGTGGCAGGAAGACTGAGCATGCCTTTTCCCAAATCGGCTTCCAAGCGGTCGAAAACCGGTTCGCCGAGGCCAACGGGCATTCCGCGCACTGTGGCATCAATGAGGCCACCCACGCTATTTCCCTCGCTGCGGACTTGCTTGATGCGGGCGATCATTTTTTCAGCGGCATCAGAGTCCGGGCAGCGCACGGCATTCGACTCGATCGCAGCGGAGGTCACGGAGTCGGCATTCACGCTGGCTTCGATATCATGAATGCGGGATACCCAAGCGAGGATTTCAAGGCCGGGATAAAGGGTGGTGAGAATCTTTTTTGCGACTGCGGCGGCAGCGACGCGACCGATCGTTTCACGCGC
>CAIWSO010000457.1 GCA_903915315.1 uncultured Spartobacteria bacterium
CCTCGATCTCACGGCGACCATCAAGGGGGGGATCACTCATCGCTGTGGCTAGGCGAGATTCAATCACAACCCGGGACAATGCTCGCTGGCGTGCCATCAAGGCGGCATCGACAGCAGACTGCAGAGCCAGTGCGAGCCCAGTGACCGCAATGGCAAAAACGCCAAGCGCGATGATAACTTCAAAAAGAGTGAAGGCCCGATTAGTCATTGTCCGTCACTATGAGAGCTGTCAGTGGGTCGAATTTCACAATAAGGGATTCACCCCCCTTGCCAACCCGAAGGCTCACCGGTTCGCAGATACCAGCGCTGTTAAATTCCCAGTATTCCCCTTTCTCCGGCTTGCGGAACTTGCTCTCGGTGAGCCTTTGAATCTGGAGCTTCCAACCTTTCGGGAGTTCTGCGGACTGGATTGAAGCACTCCCCGACACCAACCCTCGCTCCGTAACGACCAATCGTCGCGCCTCCCCGGAATTGATCGCTGCCGACTGGGCAGAAGTCGCCGCGTTTTGAAGTTGCCGTGCGACCTCCTCGATGGCGGACTCCCCATAGGAGGAAACAATCATCGGAACGGTCACCCCGAGCAAAATCGCCACTATTCCTAGGGCCAAAAGGATCTCGAAAAGAGTGTATCCTCTGAGTCTGCTCGCCAGCCTATTTGCCGACATCGTCATCGCTATCCTTGCCGTCCGGCCCGAGCGAGTAAACATCAAAGCCGCTTGAATTCTTTTTACCCGGATTGCGATAAACATACTCCGCTCCCCATGGATCTATTGGCACCGACTTCATGAGTTGCTTCCATCGGCGTGGGCGCGGTTCGGTGCTTGGCTGAGCCACCAACGCCTTTAGACCCTGCTCTGTAGTGGGCATGCGGTAATTCAACATCTCATAAGTCCGCAACTGCATCGAAATAGCCTCTATGTCACTATTCACGCGCTGTTCCTTGGCGACATCAATGTTGCCAACAAGCATGTAAATAGCTGAGCCCACGAGGACGGCAATGATGCCGAGCACGAGCATAATTTCAAAAAGAGTGTATCCGGACTGGTCGAATCTTACTCGGCGTTTCTTAAATGGCATCAACATGAAATAAGCTATCGCGCACTCCACAGCCTAGGGCAAGCCTTTGTCTCGAGGAGGACCATGCGTAAATCCCCCCAACATTGGTTTGCATGAAGCGAGGAATTGCGTGATGTTTTTCCTCCTTTTGAAAATGATAGCTACGGAATCCAATCCAGCCAACACCACGCCCGTTGAAAACCTACGTGTAGCCGGTGTCACAAGGCTGATCACACCTTCACAAATCAAAGAGCAGCTTCCCGCAAGCTCCGAGCAACTTCGCTTGGTGACGAAAACCCGGGAGGAAGCCAGAGCGATCATTCGCGGCGAAGATGATCGGCTCCTTGTTATCGTTGGCCCATGCTCGATCCACGACCCAGTCTCCGCAATGGAATATGCAAAACGCCTTGCAACACTCGGCCGTGAACTCGAAGACCGTTTTTTGCTTGTGATGCGCGTCTATTTTGAGAAACCCCGAACGACGATCGGATGGAAGGGCTTCATCAACGATCCTCGCCTCGATGACTCTTGCGATGTTGCCCTAGGCCTCTCTCTTTCACGCAAACTGCTTCTCGACATCCTTGATCTAGGCCTCCCAACGGCAACGGAGTTTCTCGATCCCATCATCCCGCAATACACAGCCGATCTCGTAAGCTGGGCCGCCATCGGAGCACGCACCACGGAATCCCAAACCCACCGCGAGCTTGCCAGCGGGCTCTCCATGCCAGTGGGATTCAAAAATGGCACCGACGGCAGCGTGCAAACGGCGATCGATGCAATGAAATCCTCCCAAGCTCCCCACAGCTTCCTGGGCATTGATCAAGAAGGCTCGACAAGCATTATCAAGACATCGGGCAATCCGGATAGCCACGTCGTCCTTCGCGGCGGCCGCAATGGTGCCAACTACCACCCCGATGACGTGAAAATGGCTCGCGAAACCCTTCGCAAAAACGGTCTGGCCTCCAGCCTGATGATCGATTGCAGCCACTCGAACTCTGGGAAAGACCCGAAGCGGCAACCCGACGTCTGGCGCAGTATTCTCGAGCAGCGTGCCTCCGGCGGCAGCGAGATCATTGGAGCTATGCTGGAGAGCCACCTCCAATTTGGAAGCCAGTCGTTACCGCCGGAACCCACCAACCTCCAATACGGCGTTTCGATCACCGATGCCTGCATGGATTGGGAGATGACGGAAAAGCTTCTTCGCGATTGAAGGTTGCCGAAGTTCCGTTTGCGGTGATTGACTTTGAAAGTGCCGGATCGGGTCCGGGACTCACTGATGAGCCTGTTCAGATCGCCGTCATCCATTGGAGTGGCGAAGAGATCAAGACCGCACTCAACTCGTATCTCCGTCCCTCCAGAAAAGTCACCTGGTCGGCAAAAGAAGTCCATGGCATAGGCGATGAACTACTGGTCGGTGCCCCGCTCTTTATGGATCTCTGGCCGCAAGTCAAAGCCTCACTGAGCACCCGCTGGGTCGTCGCCCATGGAGCCGCGACAGAGAAACGCTTCCTGCGCGTTTTTCCTTTTCACGGATTCGGCCCTTGGGTGGATACCCTCACACTGACCCGCGCGGTCTACCCCTCGCTTTCATCACACGCCCTCGGCGATGCCGTCGAAAAATTGGGGCTCACAGCACAATTGCCGACGGCAGGGTTTCGCTGGCATGACGCCTGCAGCGACGCAATCGCCACGGCTATTTTACTACGCCACTTGATTCAGGTCACCGAGATTGGCCAGGAACCAGCCGAGATTCTTACACGACCGAATCTGACTGAGTATTTTTCCCACCGCAGGGAAAAATTCCGGCAGGCGTGATCACAAATTGCACTCCTTGGTCGTGGGCTTCCGAGGGCACTTCGGGAAGAAACTGTTCCTCGAAGCAAACCCCCACACTCACGCCTTCAAACTGACTCAGCAAGCGGTCGTAATATCCCCCACCCCGCCCGAGGCGCCTTCCCAAGAGATCAAACGCCATTCCTGGAACCAAGATCAGATCAGCGCTACTTTCCACCTCGGGAAGATGGATTGCGGGCTCAAGAAGAGAGAACGCCCCAGGCTCCAGATGCGAGCTTACTTCGACATGATGCAACCTCAACCGCTCACCATCAACGCGGGGAAAAAGCAGTTTTTTTTGCTCTGGCCACGGGCTAAGAATATCCGGCTCCGTAGGTATGGGACTGAAGACACAGGCCGTACGCGCCTCCCGCCAATGCGTCCATGTGTCGAGAAGGCTGCGGATTTTTGCCGATTGCAACGCCTTCAGCTCAGGCGACAAATCACGAAGAATACCCCGCATTTGCATCCGCAGGCGTTGCTTTTCGTCAGCGTTCATAGAAAGTAATTAATAGCATGGTCCGAAGATTACTCCGCAAAAAACCCGCCTCGAGCAAGCCGGAGCATCATGTGGACATGAAGTTGGGTTCGGGATGGCACAAAAGAAATTTCCTCGCCGAAGTCGTGATCCCCTCGCTTTTCACCAAGCGGCAAGGGCAGCGGCTCAAACCCGTCTATCCGGAATTGAAGGAGGGCGACATCTGCATCACTTGGATCGGCCATGCCTCATTCCTCATTCAGACTCCTGAGCATAGCATTCTGATCGACCCGAATTGGGCGAAGTGGCTCAAAGTCATCAAACGCATCAAACACCCCGGCATGGAAATCCACGATCTTCCGGCGATTGATCTCGTTCTGGTCACGCATGCCCACTTTGATCACTTGGACCGCAAGTCCCTGCGCGCCGTGGCAAGCGACCAGGCGATCATCGTCCCAGAGCATGTCGGCGGTCTCGTACACGGACTCGGGTTTCGGCACGTGCAGGAGCTTCGACACTGGGAAAGCTTTGAACTTGGGTCTCTCAAGGTCACGCTCACCCCAGCTCGACATTGGGGAGCGAGAGTGCTCCACGACTCGCACAGGGGTTTCGGAGGTTTTCACATTGAGTATGCCGGACGCTCGGTCTTTCACTGCGGAGACAGCGCTTACTTCGAAGGCTTCAAGGAAATCGGAGAACGTCTGCCGGTGGAAATCGCCCTTCTGCCGATCGGAGCCTATGAAGCTCCAACCAAAAGGGACGTCCACATGAATCCCGAGGAGGCGATAGAGGCCTTTATGAATTTAGGAGCAAAGACATTTGTTCCCATGCATTTTGGAACCTTCCGATTGAGCTACGAACCGCTTCACGAGCCACCCGAGCGCCTCATCCGCAATGGAGCTCAGCGCCAAATCCTCGAACAAATCTGCATTCTCAACGAGGGCGAGCCACGGATTTTTTAGTGGATCCTATGGCGCAACAGGAACTGTCGGCAGGACGACGTCTTCTGGAAGTTCAAAAGCCGACTGAGCGTTCACTTCCTTTCCGACCTCCACGTCGATCGGTGCGTGAGCATTGGTTGTCAGAGGCTCGGTAAAGGGCCTAGGCGCAAATCGCAAATGGATCTGCGAATTTCTCAAAAAGACCTTCCGTCCGGTCTCCATCTCCGAACGCTTGAGAGAAACAACGATGGAGTTATCCCCCGCCGAGAGAAATCTAGCGGGCACGAAAAGAGATCCCTTCCGCCATCCAGCCAATATCAATTTCCCATTCCAATCGGTAACAATCGAGGGATCGTTCAACTCAAATCCAGGAAAATTGATGCTTCCGATGGGTTTTTTGTTCACCTCCACAAGGAGACTGGCTTCGGGATCGAGCCCTAGTGTTTCGAGCTTCAGCATCGCTCCCTCGACGGGGCCATCCAACGGAGCCACAAATTCGATGGCGCTCTCCAAAGGCTCCAGCGGAGCGGACAACTCGGCCTCCACGATTGTTCCCCTCTGTAAATCTCCAGTCAATGGGGTCAGTGGAATCCCATTGACCTCCCGATCCTCATACACCTGCAAACCTTCATCCATTAAAGAAGGAGCATTTCTCGACCCGATGACTGCGGTTGCATTTTCACGGCAGGGGCGCACAGCCACACTCATGAGCGAATCAAATTTCCCACGGTAAAGAATCACCAACGTCCCCCCTTCTTTGGTCAAGGCCTGCGGAATCAGGACCGTGCGAGAATTCAACCCCACAGGATTATCCCCTTCCCCAAGTCCATAGGAAATTGTGGAGGTATGACTTCGGTCTTGGGAACGCCATTCCAGAATCGGCCCCCCATCCCCTCCATCATCAAAAACCAGTGTCACAGCATACCTATCCACTGACGATTGCCGCCAAATCGGAGGTATGGCAACCTCGATACACGAGTTCTCTGGGTCAATGCGCGCAGGTGCTTCCATCCAGGCGGGCAAGGGGCTCATTTGCACAGCAGGCTTGAGTGCCAAAAGAAATGGATCAAACGTTCCTCCGGCAGGCAAGGATGGGTCAAAGGCACGGCCCCATGCAGAACCCAAAACGAGAGTTGCCATAATAAGATGATGGAGACGAATGATCCGCATTTGCACGAGGTGCGACTATCAACACAAAGGCCCCACCATGACAAACCCTCAATTCACAATGCGAACAGGAGTTCCTGTAGGAGCATTCTCAAAAAAGCGCTGCGCGGCTCCCCTCGGCATGCGGATGCAACCGTGGGAGGCCGGATAACCCGGCAAGTGACCCGCGTGCATTCCCACACCGCCATGAACTCGCATAAAGAAAGGCATCGGGGCCCCTCGAAATTTCGCTCCCGCTGGACATTTGTCTTTGGTCGCATCGACATTCGCCACGACCACTTCGCCTGCCGCATTCACATAATCGCCATAGAGACTCGAGACGTGGTTGCTGTTTTTTTCGATGATTTTAAAAGACCCCGCCGGCGTTTTGAATCCTTCTTTTCCCGTAGAAACTGGGGCAAGTCCAACTTCCTGACCATTTTTCAGAAATGTCGCCTTCTGCTGACCAAGATCAATAACGATGGAAGGTTTGCCTAAAACCCCATCCCCGCTCCAAGACCACTCGTTCCTGGGCCGAGTCTTGGGCGAGTCTTTCGCAGCCTTGGCGTCATCGTAAAAAATCTCGTTGTTCTCGCCGAGATAAGCTGTCGAATAAACCCCAAACCGCGATGGAGGAACCATGGGCGAAGGGGCACAGGCCGACACAAGCACGAAAGCGAGCAGCGAATACGCTCCGCGCCCGATGCACTGCTTCGTCCTACCCCAACTCATTGGAATAATATACCTACTCAGGCGTGATATTCCTGAATACTTTTCACTTGGTATCCGGATTTCAGCACCGCCCTCATAGCACCCACGCTGGCGCGCGCACCACGAAGGGTGGTCATGGTGGACACACGGGCGGCGACCGCCGCACTACGAATGGCGATCTCGTCTTCTCTCGGAGCCCTTCCACTCGGAGTATTGACAATAAAATGCACGCTGCCGTTTTTAATGGCATCGACAACATTCGGCCTTCCTTCGCGGATTTTGAGCAAGACTGGGACGTTGAGTCCACCTTCAGCAAAGTATTTAGCCGTTCCAGACGAGGCATGAACCTCATAACCCAAAGCGACCAAGTCGCGGGCCACTTCGAGAGCCGCCGCTTTATCGGAATCCTTCACACTGATAAAAACATTCCCCTTCAGCGGCAATGCGGGTTGCGCGGACATCTGACTCTTCGCGTAGGCGATGCCGGGATCGCTATCAATTCCCATCACCTCGCCGGTCGAACGCATTTCGGGCCCGAGAATGATGTCGAGTCCAGGGAACTTGATAAACGGGAAGACGGCTTCCTTCACGGAGTAGTAATCCGGAATGATTTCCTCGGTGAATCCGAGCTCGTCCAAGGTTTTTCCAGCCATCACCTTGGCTGCGAGCTTGGCCAATGGAACACCTGTGGCCTTGCTTACGAAAGGCACCGTGCGCGAAGCCCGGGGATTGACCTCCAGGATGTAAACGAGTTCGTCCTTAACGGCGAACTGGACATTCATGAGTCCCCGAACCTGCAACTCGATAGCCATGGCTTTCGTGGCTTTTTTAATCGTTTCTAGGACCTCTGGTGAAAGCGAGAAACTTGGAATCATGCAGGCGCTATCGCCTGAGTGAATGCCGGCTTGCTCGATGTGCTCCATCACCCCACCGATCACACAAGTCTCACCGTCCGAAATGCAATCGACATCCACTTCGGTGGCGTCTTCGAGGAACCGATCGACCAGAACTGGGCGTTGCGGACTGGCCTCGACAGCCGTGCGGATGTAGCGACGGAGGTCGGCTTCGTCGTGAACGATCTCCATAGCGCGACCACCGAGAACAAAGGAGGGACGCACCAAAACAGGATATCCGATCCGTGCTGCCACATCGACGGCTTCTTGCTCGTTGGTAGCGGTGCCACCCTTCGTTTGGCGAAGGCCAAGTTTATCCAGCATAGCAGAAAAATGTTTGCGGTCTTCCGCCATTTCGATGCTCCGAGGCTGTGTGCCAATGATCCGGCAACCATTCGCTTCGAGTCCCGCAGCCAGATTCAATGGGGTCTGACCACCGAACTGCACAATCACGGCATCCGCCTTCTCGCGCTCGTAGATATTTAATACGTCCTCAAGCGTGAGCGGTTCGAAGTAAAGCTTGTCGCTGGTATCGTAATCCGTGGAAACGGTCTCGGGATTCGAGTTCACCATGATGGTTTCCCAGCCGAGTTCCTTGAGAGCAAAAGCGGCGTGAACACAGCAATAGTCGAACTCAATACCCTGACCGATACGGTTCGGACCACCGCCCAGAATGAGGACTTTTTTACGATCGCTCGCACGAGTTTCGTCCTCGTCGCCATAGCCTGAGTAATAATAAGGCGTAAAGGCTTCGAACTCGGCCGCGCACGTATCAACGAGACGATAAGCTGGAACGACACCGGCGGCCTTGCGGGCGGTGCGAACCTCGGGCTCGGTTGATTTTGTGAGGTGAGCGAGCTGACGGTCGGAAAAGCCAAACTTTTTGGCTCGGCGGAAATCAGCGCTTCCCAACGGGGCAGGCAATGCGGCGAGGCGCTTCTCCTCCACAATAATGAGGCGAATGTGCTCGAGAAACCAAGGATCGATCGCAGAAATATCATGCACCTCCTCGACGCTCAATCCGGCTAGGAACGCGTAACGGATAAAGAAAATCCTCTCCGCGCAGGGAACGCGAAGTTTTTGACGAATGGTATCCAGATCGGGATTCGTATCCTTCCCATCAGCTCCGAGTCCGAAGCGGCCGATTTCCAAGGAACGAAGCGC
>CAIWSO010000458.1 GCA_903915315.1 uncultured Spartobacteria bacterium
AAGAACGCGAAGGGTGACGATCGCACTGTAATCCGAGGATTCCATTCGGATGCCCTCGACGCGCCCGACCGTGACCCCGGCGAGAAGGACGGTACTACCCGAGTGCAGTCCTCCCGCATTGGCGAAGCGCGACTCAATAAGATAGGTGTCACCACTGAGCATGGATCCCGTGCCGACCTGAATCGTCAGATAAATAATGGCGGCGATTCCCAGAACCACAAAGAGGCCGACCGAAAGTTCAAGTTTGGTGTTTTTCATAAAAAATCTAAACGGGAGAGGAGCGAATGATCGCCAGCGATTTCTGAAGTGCGGCGGCACTGTCACGAAAATCGGAGACAACAGGATGCTCGGAAGCGGAAAATTCGCCCGGTGTTCCTTCAAAGCATATCCGCCCCTGATTTAAAAGCGCAACTCGGTCGCTGGCAACAAGAGCCTCTGGCACATCATGGGTCACAATGAGGGCCGTAAAACCGAATTGGCGCTGGTATTTTGCAATCATGGTAAAAACGGCATTGCGCCGCAGGGGATCAAGGCCAGCTGTGGGTTCATCAAACAACACAAGTTCCGGATGAGTCACGATCGCGCGTGCTAGTGCCAGGCGCTTTTGCATTCCACCTGAGAGTTGGGCTGGATAGTGACCGGCGTATTCATCGATCTCGAGTTGCTTTAGGGCTTCAATACTACGCTTCCGGATCACCTTGTTCGGGAGATCTGTCGTCTGCTCCAGCGGAAGGGCCACATTTTCCAAAGCCGTCAACGAATCGAACAGGGCGTTGCTTTGGAAAAGAAAGCTGCAGCGCCTTCGAAACTCGAGTTGCGATGCCCTGTCTCCGAATGTGAGTTGATGACCATCGAATCGGATTTGGCCTGCATCGGGTTGAATGATGTTTGCCAGGCACTTCAGGAAAACGGACTTACCTGACCCGCTGGGCCCGAGAACGGTAAAGAGGCTACCACTAGGCACGCATAGGTCCACCCCTGTCAGAACAGATTTCCCGCTGAACCCCTTATGGAGGCCTTCGACTTGGAGTGCGAATTGATGGCTCGTTTCTTCCATACTCAGACAAAAAACGAACTGATGATGTAATCGGCCACCAAGACAAGAATGCTCGAAAAAACGACCGCGCGAGTTGTGGAGGCGCTCACCGCGCGTGCCCCCATGACTGAAGCATTCCTATCCGAATGATAGCCCTGATAGGCACAGGTGCTGATCGAAAGGAATCCAAAAGCCGCTGCTTTGATAAAACATTCCCTCATGTCTTGGAACTCCACCGCCCTCTGAACTGCCGACCAATACACACCCGAATCAACCCCAAGCAGGAGTGAACCCGAGAGACTACCACCCCAAAAACCAATCACTACAAAAACAGCCGTCTGGAGCGGAAATACCAACATGGCGGCAATAAGACGGGGGGCCACGAGATAGCCGTGACTGTTCACTCCCATCGTCTCCAAGGCGACGATTTGCTCAGTATTTCTTTGGATGCCAAGCTCCGCAGCCAACGCCGATCCCGCCTGCCCGATCAACATTAGCGCTGCCAACACTGGCCCCATCTCACGCACCAAACTCAGCGAGACCAGAGTTCCCAAGAGCCCTTGGGATCCAAACCGGCTCAATACATGATACCCCTGCAACCCCAGAACCATGCCGGTGAACAAACCCACAATCAGGATGACCGGCATACACACGGTGCCTTGCTCGTGAACGGCGGAAAAAATCCTCCGCATGAGTCTTTTGGACTTCGCCAGAGCACAAAAAGCCCTTGCGGTAAAAAGCGAGAAATCGCCTATACCCTCAACAATTCGCAGTGTCTGACTACCGAACCAATAAAACATGGCATGGGACAATGTCAGAACGACGAAGATTTTACAATACGGAGCTTCGCACTGTTCCAAGCCCCTGCCCGCTCTCCCGTGTTCCTCAAATCACGAATTCACAACAGGCAATCCGCCCGTCTATGGAGTCGCGAAATTGTTTTTAATTCCCCCCTTTGGTAAAACCGGTAAAATCGAAGTTTCCGAGCGTCCTTTTTATCTGAATTCCACATCATGCGCGTCACCATTATAGCCAGCGGCAGCGCTGGAAATGTCACTCTGCTGCAAGCTGGAAAGACTGCTGTCTTGATCGACATCGGATTGAGCGCAAAAAGAATCAATGGGCATTTGAATACCCATGGTGTCGAGGCCAACACCCTTGCAGGCGTGCTTCTCACCCACGAGCACGGCGACCACACGAAGGGGTTGCGTGTTTTTAGCGCGAATAGTTCCGTGCCGGTTTTTACCAA
>CAIWSO010000459.1 GCA_903915315.1 uncultured Spartobacteria bacterium
GAAGGCGGCGTAGCTGAGTGTGATCGTCAGAACGTGCGTCGTGAGCCAGAAGTTATCGGCCAGAACGGGACCAAGGGGATGGATCGACCGGTCGAGGATCACCGTCTGAGTATCAGCCAAAATGAGAGAAGTGACCGCGACGGGAACAGCTCCAAGAAGGAAATACCGACTCCGGTATATGGCTTCGAAAATCAGAGCGAACAGGATCGTCCCGAAGGCGACCCAAACAACCGATTCATACATATTTGTCACTGGCGCGCGACCCGAGATGAGGATGCGAAAGACAAAGCCAGCGAGCTGCATGAGAAAACCCGCAAGAGCGAATCCCCAAGCCAGCACGTAACCGACGCGTCCTCCGGCGAGAAGCAGAAGAGTCATGCCTGAGAGAAGATACAAAATCCACGCCCATCGGAAGGGGTGGAGCTTTTGATAAAAAACCTCGATCGCAATCTTGCCCAGATCCGCTTGGAAACGAGGATTCTCGCGGGATTGCTCTCCGCGAAGGAGCTCGAGTCCGGCACCATACGTAGCCTGATCTCCAGACATGAAACCCTCGCGGATCTTGACCAACGCGGGATCCTCGGGCGCAAGCGGACTCCATGCGGCAGCACCGGTAGGCAGCAGCATGATTCCTCGACCGCTAACGAGTCCTTCAAAAACGGCCAACCTCATCCCGATCGTCGAAGCTTCACGCTGCATCGGATCGAGTTTGATTTTAGGATTTTTTGCGCGGAGGGCGGATACATCCTTCAGCGCAGCACGAAGCGGCTCGTTTGCGGCAAGATCACGATAGCTAAAAAGCTTCGTTGCCGGATCCAAACCGACTTGGGACTTGAACTTTTTATTACCGATCAAAATCAGCGGCTGATTTTCCCATCCCCTAGGCGTGAGCCAGAGAGAACTGACCGTGAGCGTCGAGCTGATCTTCTCTCCCTCTTTTTTAAATTGGTTTTTTCCCGAAAGACTCATCAGGGCCTCGTCGGCAAAGACAATGAACGGCTTTTTACGTCCCCCTTCCTGCACCGGAATACTCTCCATCGACGAGACGTCGAGAGCACGGGCTGGAGAAACGAAAAACAGTGAGAATGCGAGAAGGAAGAGCGGACGAATAGGTGTCATGCGTTGCCGGATTTGGGTTTGAAGTAGAACATAATAGTGATGCCAATACAGATAGCCAGGGACCCGGTCCATTTGAGGATCCAACCGGGATCGTAGAGGACTTGGAGAGTTGTTTCGCCGAGATCTTGGGGATTCCATTCGGCTTGCGAGAACTTGTAGTTGATGCCGGTAAAGTTCGCGAAAAGCGTGCCTGGGAAGCTCGCCGGATGGTTCATTCGGGCGATACCAGCCTTCACTTCACCCGTCGCATTGTCTTTGAATTCCAACGTGGAAATGAAGTTGGCGGGCGTCTCCGTTCCCTCGTAACGGGGCACCTGGAAATCGACTAACTTCAGGCTGAATGGGATCGGGCGAAGTTCCAAACCATAGCCGATCCGAACCACATTGCGTCCATCCGTGAGGGCTGTGATATCGCCGCTCGGCACCCATCGCTGAGGCGCATCGGCGATGGCGGGTGAGACAAGTCGGGCGCGGAATCCGGGGATACCATTCTCACCGGCAGGCAGCGCCGGCCCCGGCTTCACCTCAGTGACGATCGCCGACTTCGGGTAGGCCGCCACGACCTCCGCTTGCCAATCCGCCCAGCCAAGAGAAAAAGTCTCGCCCACCTTGGCCTTGCCGCTCGCCTGCGTTGCCCCACCGCGCTGGAGTTGGTAGCGAATCGCATCAGCATCGACGACGACAACCAAAGAAGGCTTGGAATCGCCCGCTGACGCTTGAATGCGGACAAGCGCAGCCGGGTTGTTGGGAAGATCGGATTTGGTCGCGGGTCGCCCCTCGCGCATTTCAAAATCGGGCCAGTAGTCCTCGATCGTGATAGTAACCCCTCCAGCTTCGAGCGGGGATTTCATCAGGTCGGCACGAAGATACGTGGCGCTGGTGTCATTCGGGGAAAGGATGGTCACTTTTTTGCCATCTTCGCTCAGGAGAACCTTCACTCCGCTTGAGGGGCCATTATCCTGCACAACCGGAGCGAAGCGACCAAAAACCATCTGCGTTTCGGCATCCTTCATGGGTGAGGGTGGCGGCAATTCGGTTTGGAGTGCGATCTTTGCCAATCCAAAAAAATCCTTTTCCGTGGGCTTAGCCACCTCCAGCACAAGTGGCATGCTGACTGTCTGGCCCATACGCGGACTTGTGAAGCGAAGCATCACGCCGGGTGTGCCCGACTCCGAAGGCAACAGTTTTTCCTCCTTTAAGAGGTTCTCGCTCACCGCATCGGCGACAATTTTCAGATCCGAGGCGGGAACATCGAAGGTGCGAGGGCGCTTTTCCGAGGGGCGGGCGGAAGTAGCATCGAATGGCATCACGTAGAGCGCCGTATCATTCGGACTCTCGACTTGGATGATACTGCGATTGATGGTGATTTTACGAACGGGCGGCTTGTCCTTGTGGAGAGTGACATTACCTTCGAATCCGGTTTGCAGTCCCACGATCGCTCCGAAGAGGAGAGTGATGATGCCGTAGTGGGTGACGATGAAACCCGTGTGCTTTTTTTCCCATGGCCAACGGGTGATCGTAACCGCAAAGAGGTTGGTGCAAAGAACGCCTAGCCATATCAAAAACCAAGGCGCCTTGTAGATGTAAACCTGAGCGACTTTGGTGCTGAACTCGGACTCCGCGACCGTCGCCACCGCACAGGCGATCGCGATAGTGGCCAGAAGGATAAGGGCCAACTGGAGAGACCCCAGCAAGTGAATCAATCGCCAAAATGGAGAGCTTTTTTGGCGCGCCTCGACCATCCGCTTCCTCTCAAGCGCCGTCAAGACAACCGCCCTCCAGCCACGGCGCATCCACTAAAAGTAAAATGAGGAAAATTCGAATCCGTCGACATGTTCCCCACAAACTACCCGTCCCTCAAAAAGTTTCAAGCCGCACGCACCAAAGCGCGGTCTATCCCGCACAGCAAAAATGCTGCGCGGGACGAGAAAGTCCTATTTTCAAGGTGCGCTTTGAATACTAAAAATCGCGGGTGCATCGTTACTCCACGATGTGTTGCCGCTTTCGAATCCGGAATTTTTAACGTTATTTGCTCCTCCAGCGGTGCCAACAAACACATCATCTAGATACATCGTGCCTCCGGCGTTGCTGTATGCTGTGTCAAAGCTCAAGTAAATGCGCGACTTAGCCCCCACTTTGAAGATAGGCGTAGTGACCTTAGTCCACGTCGACCCCGCCGCAACCTTGGCTGACGCTAATTTTTGAGTCCATCTCGAATCCCCCCAGACTTGTAGCTCCAAGGATCCAGCACCCTTGACCCAAACGCTAGCCGTGTATCTTGAACCAGATTTAACAGGAACTGTTTGATAAAGATCTTGATATGTTGCCTGAGTCGGAATGCTGGCTACCGCAGCCCAACTTCCACTGAATACATTCCCGCCAGATATTGGCGTTGGCGTTGGCGTTGGCGTTGGCGTTGGCGTTGGCGTTGGCGTTGGTGTTGGTGTTGGTGTTGGTGTTGGTGTTGGTGTTGGTGTTGGTGTTGGTGTTGGTGTTGGCGTTGGCGTTGCCCCGGAAGTTTGAAGTGTATCCCTCAACTTGCTCAC
>CAIWSO010000460.1 GCA_903915315.1 uncultured Spartobacteria bacterium
CATAGGGCAGGTAGTGGCGGAGATCTTGGCGGGCGCGAAGGAGACTGCCGTCAGCGCTGCGCCAAAAGCAGCTGCGAAACCTGAAAAGGCCGAGAAGTCCGAGAAAGCCGCGCCTCCAAAGGCGGCGGCCCCTGTGGCGAGCGCGGTGACCGCTCCATCGGCATCACCAGCAATTGTCTCTCAGCCCGTTCCAAGCGGAGCGTCCTTGCGTGACGCCGTTGCGGCAGCCAACGACAGCTTAACAGTTCTCAATTCGGGTGCTGTGCCCGAGCGTGCAGCAGCGGAAGGTCGAATCACCCGGAAAAAGATGACTCCGCTGCGCCGGAAAATCGCGGCTCAGTTGGTCATGGCGCAGCAACAGGCTGCGATCTTGACGACTTTTAACGAGTGCGACCTGAGTGCCGTGATGAAGTTGCGTTCCGAAATGCAGGATGCATTCACTAAGGAGCACGGCGTGAAGCTCGGTTTCATGAGTTTTTTCATCAAAGCTGTAGTGAGCGCCTTACAGGCGGTTCCCTCAATTAACGCGCAAATTGACGGCGATGATGTTATTCAGAATCATTATTACGACGTCGGTGTAGCCGTTGGAACCGAACGGGGGTTGATGGTTCCCGTGGTCCGCGATGCTGATCAAAAAGGGTTTGCTCGCCTCGAAAAAGATTTGGCTGAATTTGCAGTCAAGGCGCGCGAGGGTAAGATCCAGTTCAGTGACCTTCAAGGCGGAGTGTTTACGATCTCGAACGGCGGTATCTACGGTTCACTCCTTTCCACCCCGATTTTGAATCCCCCGCAGAGTGGAATTTTGGGGATGCACAAGATCCAGGAGCGTCCGGTTGTTGTGAATGGTCAGATCGTCATTAGGCCGATGATGTATCTCGCTTTGTCCTATGATCACAGAGTTGTGGATGGCAAGGAGGCAGTTACTTTCCTCGTTCGCGTGAAGGAATGCTTGGAAAATCCGATTCGCCTGATGCTCGGGCTGTAGTTTTTAGAGTTTTTTGGCCCGCAGGTTGCTTTGTAAAGGTTTTGTTAGAGGAGACCGGTCTAGTTAAGAGGTGGTGTTCCGGGCGCAGTCCTGGGTCCCGTTTCTTTCCTTGGGCAATGCTCCGGAGTTGCCAGTGAGGACTTCAAGTCTAACGGATGGTTGGGAGCGCTAGGCTCCTAGCCGAGTTCCCCCGCCCAAATTCCCCCAGAATATGCAAACAAGTCCCTCGAATAGCAGGACGCATTTGTCCGCTTTAGGCATCGCGGCAACCATCGCGGCTTGCATGGTTTTCGCCTGTTTTGTTTGGGCGCGTAACATTCAAGAGGAGCGACTTCACTCCGTTGCTCCTGAGTTTTGTGATGCGAAGCTCCACGGAGTCGCATTGATCCGTGAGGCCTTCTCAAGGCCCGATACCCTCGTCTTTTTGGGCAGCTCTGAGCTTATTCCAACTGTTCCGATGAGGGGCGTTGATTTCTTTTCGCAGGCACCGACTGGCTTTTCGATGTTTCCAGTTGGGAAAGCTGGAACAACTGCACTTTCCGTTTTGCAAAAACTCGGTGGCGCCGGAGACACGCTTCGCGGAAAAAAGGTGGTGCTTTCGCTCTCCCCAAGCTTCTTCCAGAACGAGCAAGTTGACGCCAAGTATTTTGCGGGTAACTCCTCGAAGCTTCAGACTAAAGAGTTTTTGTGGAATACTGGCTTCTCCGAGGAACTCCGCCAGGCTGCGGCACAGAACATTTTGCGGTATCCCCAGGCCTACGAAGGCGACTGGATGCTGGAGTTTACGCTTCGTCGTTTGGCGGACTCAAAACGGGCGGACCGTTTGATGCTAGCCTTAATCTGGCCTTTCGCATCGTTCGACAGAGCAGTGTGCCGGCTCCAAGACCACGTTGAGGCATCACTGGCACTTTTGAATGCTTCTGATGACGATCAGATGGTCGATGCGTCTCCTCTCCCCATTGCCAAACGGAGCGTGGTTAATTGGGATGAGTTGCTCAAAAAAGCGGAAGCCCAATCAAAGGCTTTGGCTGCTCGGACGGCGCGAAAGCCTTTTAAGGTGATCCGTGATAAAGGCACGGGTGACTCTCAGTTTCTTAGCAGGTTGAAAAATGCGGAGGAATGGAAGCATTTCGAATTGGTGTTGAGGCTGATTCGGGAGGCGGGCGCGGAACCCTTGGTGATGTCGATGCCGCTCCACGTCGATGTCTTGGAGGCCCAAGGGGTATCTCCTGATGCGCGCTCCTATTTCGGCAAGCAACTCCGTGGGCTGACCCAAAAATACCGTGTGCCTCTCGTTTACTTTGAAAAACACGAGAACGATCCAGTGTTCTTCGTGGATCAGTTCGACCACATCGGATCAAAGGGCTGGTGGTACTACAATAAAGTAGTCGATGACTTTTATCACAACAGGCTCAGCCCAGGATCCGTGGCTTCGCTCTAAAATTTAAACCGGTCCCCTAAAACGCTTGGAACTTGAGCAAACTAGGGCCAAGTTATTTCTCAAATGAAAGACAAGATTCTCGAAGTCCTCGCATCAGTCGCAGAAACCGACGAGGTTCGTTCCAACTTGGATCTTGCCCTTTATGACCTTCAAATTTTGGATTCGATGAAGACTGTGGAGCTCATCGTGGCGCTAGGGCGGGAGGTCGGCGTCGAGGTGTCGCCAGCTGAATTCGATCGTGAAGCATGGGCCACGCCTGCCAAACTGGTTGCCGACGTTGAGCGCAGGCTTGCATCCTGAGCGTCGCATCTGAATCAATATGGAGGAGTGGTTGGCTCAGCATCCAAGGACGCGTCAGGCGCTGTTAGTCATCTGCTACTTAGCGCTCATCCTTGCTCTGGTGTTCATGTACGGGCGGGGCGACTTTTCCACGCCTCCTTTCGTGTACCAGGAATTTTGAGTGGGACTTTTAGGTTCGCAGAGATTCAGCGTACCTTTTTGACAAACCAACTGTACTGCGCGCTGTTTTAGCTCG
>CAIWSO010000461.1 GCA_903915315.1 uncultured Spartobacteria bacterium
CATCCTCTGGGTGAACGGCAAATATGTGGACCGCGGTCCCTGCCGCTTCCAGCCTAACGGTCCGGAATACGATGTCCTCGAGATCGCTCCCCACTTAAAGGCCGGCAAAAATGTGCTCGCTGTCTTAGTTGTGGGCAATCTCTCCGGAGGTAAGATCATGCGTCATGTTCCGGGTTTGACGGCGCTTCTGGATTGCGATGCTCAGGAGGTCCTTCAAACCGACACCTCATGGAGATGCACTCTCAAAAATCCCTATCAGAAAGTCGAAGCCGTCTGGGCCGATCTGGCAGATAGATTCGTGGATGCGCGAGTCTTTGATGGCGACTGGACCGCCATTGGCTACGATGAGCGTGATTGGCAATCGGCCAAGAGCACGGATGGCAGCGCGTGGGGCCCACTCACAGCGCGGCGCATTCCCCTCCTCCGGGAAACTCCGGTTCCCACCGAGGCGAGCGCAAGTCTTCCCGCGACGTTGACCAGTGGTGAGAGCCTCCGCTTTCACACAGGCCGAATCGTTCAAGCCTATCCGCTGATTTCATTCACAGCGGATGCCGGCACCGAAATGGTGATCATGCCCTACAACGTGACCTATATCGCCAAGGCTGGCCCACAGACTTACTTCCCGCTTGATTCCAAAGGGACGACAGAAGTCGAAATCTTGGTCAAGAAAGGCAAGGCGACCATCACCGACATGAAGCTGATCGAGCGCCTGTATCCCTTCGATCGCATAGGAAAATTCCACTCCAACGATTCGTTTCTGAACCAGCTCTGGGAAATGTGTGCGCGATCCTGCGAGGTCTTGAGCGAGGATTCGTATGTGGATTGCGCCGACCGCGAGCGCGTCGAGTGGATGGATGACACACCGCCGGGATTTGATATTACCCAAACGGCCATGGCCGGACCGGTAGGCCCTGATGGAAAGACGGTTTTCAGCGATCCGCGTTTGCTCGAGAGCTTGGTGCGTCGCACCGGACTCACCCTCCAGCCGGAGGGCTGGGTGAAGGCGCACACGTGCTCCGATCGCTACGATCTCCACGCCAAAATGGAAGACCGCACGAGTGCTTGGATCGAGGGTCTGCGTCTCTATTACGACGCCACGGGCGACACGCGCGTCATCAAGGAAATCTGGCCGTCGGTCGTCGCTCAGATGGATTTTTTTCTTCAACGGCGCGGCGACCACGGACTAATTTCCTGTCGCGACTGGGTCGTCTGGAGTAACCCGCTCAGCTACGCCACCGGCGAGACGACCACAATGAATGCCTTCGTCCAAAAAGCCCTGGCCGATAGCGCAATTCTCGGTGCGGCCATCGGGGAAAAAAGCGACGCAGCCCGTTTCGCCAAAGAGGCGGAAGATTTGGCCAAGCTCATCAATCGCATTTTGTGGGATGAAAAAACGGGGTCGTATTTTTCTGCCGTCGGATCACCGGAGATTTTGCCCTCCGACCAGATGTTTAATAAAGCGATCACTCTCACGAAGCAAAACGATCTCTACGAGCCGACCCTACATGCGAATATTTTTGCATTGGATCGGGGTATTGTCCCGCCCGAGCGCCGCGCCCAAGTGCTCGACGCGATGCTGAAACTCACCCCAGAGAAAATCTCCGGGTCGCTCATGGTCTATTACTATGTGATGAAACAGATGTATGCCATGGACCGCCCGGACCTCGACGCGCGCGTGTTGGACATGTTCCGTCATGGTTGGAAGGCCATGGTGGCCTCTCCATGGCAATGCTCATGGGAAGATCTCGAAGTGATCAAGGGCGAATCCAAGGCCCACATTTACGGCATGTTTCCAGGCTACTTCCTGAGTGCCCATGTCCTCGGCATACGCCGCGACACCCCAGCCTCGAATCGCCAACTTGTCATCGAGCCCCACTTAGGCGACCTCCTCGAAGCCGACGGCGTCGTCGTCACAGAATTCGGCCCCGTTCCCGTTTCATGGAAAAAAACGGACGGCGCGCTGCATTTCAAAGTCACCATCCCAGCGAACACCGAAGCGCGGCTCGCCCTACCCGCGAAACCCGGTCAGGAGGAAATCACGATCAACGGAAGTCCATCGCGCGGCACCCGCCAAGGAACACGCATCGTACTGACATTGAAG
>CAIWSO010000462.1 GCA_903915315.1 uncultured Spartobacteria bacterium
CACTTTCACCGGCGCCGGCACGGAAGGTTGAATAATTGTGATCTGCAGAGGCTCTTCCTCCATCGGCTTGGGCGGCGGCTCGACTCGCGAACTCAAAAGAAAATACGCCACCGCGAGAACCAAAAAAAGATGGATAGCCAAGGAGGCGATAAACGCCGCGAGCGTTTCAGCTCGTGATTTCTCCTTATTGATGGCTGCCCGATTCATTTCTGCAACATAGACAAAGGATCCCGACCCGCGCAAACGCATCCCGCCATCTCAAACGAAAACATTTTCCAGACTGACTGCGATCGCCCATGGATTTGGGTTCAGAAAAGCTCACCCTGACTCGTCAGTGCGGGGGGATTTTCCGCCGCTGGGATTTTGAACTCCGCTTCGATTTCCTTGATGAGCGTTCGGAATTCACAGTCACGCAAGAGCGTCAGCAACTCCTCTGGCTTCGGGTTTATTTCGAAAGATTGCCAAGGCACAGGCATCGCAAGGTCTTCATCGAGACGGACCATTTCGCGATTGGCGATGATGAGGTCGCGGTGGGCTAGGAGCTTTTCCCGCTGACGGATATTTTCGACTAGCGTGGGATTTTCCAAAATCCCCTCGATGGCGCCGTAAGTATTGATGAGGCTGACAGCGGTTTTATCGCCAATGCCGGGAACGCCGGGGATATTATCCGAGGCATCGCCAGTGAGAGTAAGGACATCGGCGATATGTTGCGCATCGACACCCCATTTGCCGCGAACTTCTTCCGGGCCAAGCAATGCGAATCCGCCTTCTTTGATATCCGTCTTGAGAGTCGAGTAGATATGGAGCTGGGGGCCGACAATTTGCAAAATGTCCTTATCGTTTGTGGCAATCACCACATCAGCACCATCACGGCGCGCGGCGGCAGCGTAGGTCGCGATAAGATCGTCGGCTTCGGTATCCTGGAGTTCCACGCTGCCTATCCCAAGAAGCGGAATGTTTTTTTGGAGCCATTCTTCCTGCGGACGCAAATCGTCAGGCATCGCGGTGCGGTTTTGCTTATAGGCAGGCTGCAACTCCACGCGGCGGGCGGGCAGTCCGCAATCCCAGATCACGGCGGCACGGTCGGGCTTCAGATCCGCAAGCATCTTACGGATGGCCTTGATGAACCCATAGATCGCATTCGTCGGCTCGCCACGGGAATTTTTTAGCCCCCGAATGGCATAAAATGACCGATAGAGGTAGTAATGACCATCAACGAGGAGCAGGCGCATGCGGCTTAGCTCGCGATGGTGCCTATCTCGACGGGTTCGACCTTGATTCCCATTTCCTCAAGCCACGCGATGGCTTTTTTGATTTCCTCGCGTGTGCCATCGATTTCGAGGGACACCAGACCGATCTCATCCGTCACGCTGGCTTGCCGCACATTGGTGACGACTTCAAAGTTTTGAGCCAACTCCCAGAGAACCGGGCGTGTGATGAGGCGGGCTGGGAACATGAGCCAGAGTCGAGTCTTTTGCATACAGCCACCCTACCCCCTTTCAGCGCCGAAGGCCAAGCCGATTCAACTTTAGAGCAGTTTAAATAATTCTATAGCCACTACTTTGCGGCGACGAGAGCCGCTGAGCTGCGTCGTCAGTTCGGGCAGTGTGTTTTCACACAACCGCTTCACAGCCACCGCCCCCCAGCAACCCTCGGCGCTCGCAAATTAACGGCCACATTATTATTTAAAATGCTCTAATGACGCGAACGGATGGTCGCTGGGTTGCCCGAGACGATCACATCCGGTCCGGCATCGCGTACTACTACGGCGCCCGCAGCGCAAACGGTATTCGCCCTCAGCGTCACTCCAGGGCCGATAAAGACCCCTGCCGCAACCCAACATCCTTCCTCAATCACAATCGGTTTCGTGATGAGGTCGAAGGTGGGCTTTTTAAAATCGTGCGAACCAGTGCAAAGAAACGCCCTTTGGGACAGGCACACATTGGAGGCGATGGAGACGCGGTCGAGTGTGAGTATCAGAACCTCCTCGCCGATCCAGACATGGTTCCCGACCTCCAAGCGCCACGGGAAAGTGATATTCACGCGGGAGCGGATCACAACGCCCTTTCCGATTTTTGCCCCGAAGGCCCGCAGCACCGCGACTCGAAGGGAAGACGGCAATGGAAACCAACTCTCAAAAAACAACGAGCGAGCTAACCACCAAAGCGCCTCCACCCAGGCTGGCGCGCCTCGGGAAAATTTCGGATTTTTAAAAAGGGAGAGGTCCACAGGATCGGTTGGATTTGTTACCAAGCCAATCAACATGCTTACGACTTCCGGGGCGACGACAAAATGCCAGACACTAGATTTTTCTCCTTGACGGATCGAGTTCCTGCGACGTATCACTCAGCGTATCTTATCAAGAGTGGCAGAGGGACTGGCCCTGTGAAGCCACGGCAACCGCTGAAGTGCAGGTGATGAATCATCGCCCCGCATCCAGGCCCAGGTGCCAAATCCAGCTCGGACGGGCGTGAATAACGCATGTCTGGGAAAAGATGAGATGGGCTTCGCCTTACTGCCGATGTCCTGTCCCTCGTCCGCTCTCGATAAGCAAACTAAAATCCATGAGCGAACATCAGACATTCTTTTCGAACTTGAAGTGCCGTGAATGCGGGAGCCTTTACCCAAAGGAAGCGATCCACATTTGCGAGTTTGACTTTGGCCCACTCGAAGCGGCCTACGATTACGATCTCATTGCCAAGCACATCAACCGCAAGGTCATCGAGTCACGCCCGCAGACAATGTGGCGCTACCGCGAGCTTCTGCCCATCGATGGAAATCCCACAGTCGGCGAGCAGGTGGGCTACACTCCGCTCGTGCGTGCCGACAGGCTCGCCAAGCATCTCGGGGTTGATGAACTTTATATCAAAAACGACACGGTCAACTACCCCACCCTCTCCTTTAAGGATCGCGTGGTTTCCGTGGCGCTCAGTCGGGCCAAGGAACTCGGTTTCAAAATTGTTGCCTGCGCCTCGACGGGCAATCTGGCTAACTCCGTCGCTGCCAATGCCGCCGCAGCGGGTCTCACCAGCTACGTCCTCATTCCGGCGAACCTCGAAAAAAGCAAAATTGTCGGTTCTCTCGTTTACGGCACTCAGGTGATCGGCATCGAAGGGGCCTACGACCAAGTCAACCGCCTTTGCTCCGAAATCGCCGGTAAATACGGCTGGGGCTTCGTGAATGTGAACCTCCGTCCCTACTATGCAGAGGGCTCGAAAAGTATGGGCTTCGAAATCGCCGAGCAACTCGGCTGGAAACTGCCCAAGCACACCGTCATCCCGATGGCCAGCGGATCGCTCCTCACGAAGATCCACAAGGCCTACAAGGAGTTCATCCGCGTCGGCATCCTTGATGAACAATCCTTTTCCGTCCATGGCGCCCAAGCCAGCGGGTGCTCGCCGATCTCGGAGGCCCACAAAAAACACTCGGATATCGTCAAGCCCGTACCGAATCCGAATACAATCGTGAAATCCCTCGCCATCGGCACGCCAGCGGACGGCTACTACGCCATCCGCAG
>CAIWSO010000463.1 GCA_903915315.1 uncultured Spartobacteria bacterium
CCAGAGAGTAGCCGTTCGTGTGGAGTCCATTTCCACGGAGGCCAATAAGTACATCACCGACGCGAACCTTCGAACCATCGAGCATTTTCGCGCGGTCGACTACGCCAACGATGGTTCCGGCGACATCGTATTCCCCTTTTTGATACATGCCGGGCATTTGGGCGGTTTCTCCACCGATGAGGGCACACCCGCCGTCTTTGCAGGCCTTGGCGAAACCTTTGAGGATTTGCTTAAAGACAACCGGGTCGAGTTTTTCGCCGCCGATGTAGTCGAGGAAAAACAGGGGGCGGGCACCAATAACGGCAATGTCGTTGATGCAATGGTTCACGAGATCTTGGCCGATGGTATCGTGGCGATCGGTCGCGAAGGCGATTTTCAACTTGGTGCCGACGCCGTCCACGCTGGAGACAAGCACAGGTTCCTTCATGCCCTTGAAGTTGGGCTGGAAAAGACCGCCGAAGCCGCCAATTTTTCCGAGAACCTCGGGACCGTGGGTGGCGCTCACGAGGGCGTGAATACCCTTTTTGACTTTGTTGCCGAGGTCCACATCGACGCCGGCGGCGGCATAGGCTTTTTGTTTGCTTGGAGTTTTCAAAGGAGACGGGCGGTTGGAGCTTCGAGGAGGCGGGCTTGGGAACGGCGTTTTTCCATGATAAGTTTATCGAACTTCGAATCGAATGGAACGGGATACTCGCCATTGAAGCAGGCCATACAAAATTCATTGGATTCGCGACCAGTGGCTCGCACCATTCCCTCGACATCCAGATAACCGAGCGAATCAGCGCCGAGGTATTTGCAGATCTCCTCCATCGTGCATTGATTGGCGAGGAGCTTCTCGGGATCAGGAAAATCAATGCCGTAGTAGCACGCATTCTTGTGCGGCGGGCAACTGATGCGCATGTGAACTTCCTTGGCGCCGTTTTCGCGGAGATTAACAACACGTGAGCGGGCAGTCGTGCCGCGAACAATCGAGTCATCGACAACGACGACGCGCTTGCCCTCGACGGCCGAGCGAATGAGATTGAGTTTCACGCGCACGTTGAAATCGCGGATCATTTGTGTCGGCTGGATAAACGTGCGGCCGATGTAGTGGTTTCGGACAAAGGCGGGGTAGTAGGGAATACCGAGTTCCTCGGAAAAACCCAGCGCGGCAAAAATCCCAGAGTCTGGCACAGGAATAACAAGATCCGCTTCGACCGGATGGCGGCGGGCGAGTTCCCTCCCCATCTCGACGCGGGCAATACTCACATTCGTTCCCGCGAGATTGCTATCCGGGCGGGCGAAGTAAACGTATTCGAAAATGCAAAATGCGCTTCGTTCTTTTTTGAATGGCCACTCGCTGCGAAGACCATTTTCGTCGATGATGACGACTTCGCCGGGTTCCACGTCGCGTATGAATTCGGCGTGAATAAGATCGAATGCACAACTCTCGGAAGCCAACACGTAGCCGCCATCGAGTTTGCCAATGCAAAGCGGCCGAAAGCCGTGAGGGTCACGAAAACCGATGATCTCGCTCTCTCCCATGAGTACAATCGAGAAAGCCCCCTGCAAGCGCCGCAAGGCCGCGATTCCGCCGCCCGCACTCGAGGGTTGAGCCAGCAAATGCAGGACGATCTCACTATCCACGGTGGTCTGAAAAATAGAGCCCTTTTCCTCGAGTTCCGAACGCAGCGCAGCAGCGTTGACGAGATTTCCATTATGAGCGATGGCAAGTTGGCCCCTTGCGGTATCGACTACGAATGGCTGGGCATTTTTGAGCGTGCTCGAGCCGGTTGTAGAATAACGAACATGCCC
>CAIWSO010000464.1 GCA_903915315.1 uncultured Spartobacteria bacterium
CCAGTTTCTCAATAAGTGGGGCTGCGAAGTCACGGCCTTTTCCTCCACGCCCGATAAAGCGGACGAACTCACCAAACTCGGTGCCCATCGCGTCGTTAACTCCCGCGATCGCGAGGCTCTAAAAGCTGAAGCAGGTCGGTTTGATTTCATCATCAGCACTGTCGCCGTCCCGCTGGAGTGGATGTCATATGTCGCGGCTCTTGCTCCCAAGGGACGCCTACACACAGTCGGAGCTATTCCCGAACCGGTCGCACTGGAGGCGTTCCCACTGATCATGGGGCAGCGTTCCTTCTCCGGTTCCCCACTTGGGAGCCCAGCCACAACGGCACTCATGCTTGAGTTTTGCGCCCGTCACGGCATCGCGCCCATGGTGGAGGAATTTCCGCTTTCCGAAGTCAATAAAGCCATCGACCGCCTTGAGAATGGAAGCCCTCGTTACAGGGTCGTACTCAAGGCGTGAAAAATCCGAAAAACATCTTTACCCGTTAACCCCTCAAAAAAGGACGCCGCACACGTTAGTATGCGGCGTCACTAAGTTGATTTGGGTTTTCGTTTACTTGATGTGAACGGGCTTGAGTTTCCAGATGTCCTTGGCGTATTCGGAGATCGTCCGGTCGCTGGAGAACTTGCCGACGCGGGCGGTGTTCATGATCGCCATTTTTGCCCAGCGGGGTTTGTCGAGGAAGGCCTCGGCGACCAAGTCCTGTGCATCGCAGTAAGCTTGGAAGTCCGCGAGGCAGAGGAAGGGATCGTGGTATATGAGGTTGTCGCGTAGTGGCGCGAGGATGTCGTGCCCTTCGTTCTCGGTGAAGTAGCCGGAGCCCAACCAATCTAGCACAGCGCGCAACTCAGGATTGCTGTGGTAGTATTCCGATGGATTGTAGCCTTTCGCGAGCAGTTCGTTGACCTGCTCAACGGTATTGCCGAAGATGAAGATGTTGTCATCACCGACTTCCTCATGGATTTCGACGTTGGCTCCATCAAGGGTGCCGATGGTGACGGCGCCGTTGAGGGCTAGCTTCATGTTGCCGGTGCCCGAGGCTTCTTTACCAGCAGTCGAGATTTGCTCGGAGAGGTCGGCTGCCGGAACGATGCGCTGCGCAAGCGAAACGCGGTAGTTTGGCAGGAAGGCAACTTTGATCAGGTCTTTGACGCGGGGGTCGTTGTTGATCTTGGATGCCACGGCGTTGATGGCTTTGATGATGAGCTTGGCGGTATCGTATCCTGGCGCGGCCTTGGCTGCGAAGATGAAGACGCGTGGGGTGAAAGACTTCTCGGGATTCTGGAGAATGCGGCGGTAGAGGGCCAGAATGTGGAGCAAATTCAAGTGCTGACGCTTGTATTCGTGCAGGCGCTTGATTTGGACGTCGAAGAGGGCCGAGGGATTGACCTCAATGCCGCACTCTTTCTGAATGATCTTGGCGAGGAGTTCCTTGTTCTTGTGTTTGACCGCCATGAATTCCTCGCGGAACTGGGCATCTTTGGCGAAGGGTTCGAGTTCGCGGAGTTTGTCGAGATTGCGTTCCCATCCGCTTCCGATGCGGGAGGTGATGAGGTCGGAGAGTTGGGGGTTGCAGGCGACCAACCAACGGCGCGGGGTGATCCCGTTCGTCTTGTTGTTGAATTTCTTCGGATACAAAGCATCGAATTCGGGGAAAAGCTCAGACTTGAGGAGTTGGGTGTGAAGGGCTGCGACGCCGTTCACGGAATGGCTTCCGACGACAGAGAGGTGGGCCATGCGGACCATTTGCACGTCGCCTTCTTCGATGAGCGAGAGCGTACGTTTCTTGCCAGCATCACCAGGCCATTTCTCTTCGACGAGATCAAGGAAGTGCTTGTTGATTTCAAAAATGATTTGCAAGTGGCGGGGAAGAACCTTGCGGAAGAGTCCCACGCTCCATTTCTCCAAAGCTTCGGGAAGCAGAGTGTGATTCGTGTAGGCGAAGGTGCGGGTGACGATCGACCAGGATTTATCCCAGGAAAGGCCGTAGTCGTCTTGCAGGAGACGCATGAGTTCGACGATCGCGATGGCGGGGTGTGTGTCGTTGAGTTGGATGGCGACTTTCTCTGGAAAGGTCTCCCAATCGGTATTGCTCTTGTGGAAGCGGCGAATGATGTCGCGTAGCGAGCAGGCGACAAAGAAGTATTGCTGCACGAGGCGGAGTTCCTTGCCGACCTCGGTTTTATCATTCGGATAAAGAACCTTGCTGACCGTTTCAGCCATGTTTTTCTGATGAACAGCTTGCTCGTATCCGCCGCTGTTGAAGGCTTCAAAATCAAATTCCTCGGTGGCGCGGGATTCCCACAGGCGGAGGAAGTTGACGTTTTCCGTGCCGAATCCGGGGATTGGGATGTCGTAGGGAACACCGAGAATCTTGCGAGTGCTGACCCATTGCGGGCGGGAGGTACCTGAGTCGTCACAGACATTTTCGACATGGCCGTAAATCGGAACTTCGGTCGTGTGCTCGGGGCGCACAATTTCCCATGGAGTACCATAGACCATCCAAGCATCGGGGTGTTCGATTTGATGACCGTTGCGGAATTCTTGTTTGAAAAGCCCGTATTGATAGTGGATGCCGTAACCGACGGCGGGAAGGTCGAGTGTAGCTAGGGAGTCAAGGAAGCAAGCGGCGAGGCGGCCAAGACCACCGTTGCCGAGGCCCATGTCATATTCCTCTTCGCGCAACTCTTCAATATTGTGGCCTAGTGTGGAAAGGGACGCGCTGATTTCTTTCATTACACCGGCGCTGATCATGCTGTTGACGAACAAGCGTCCCATCAAAAACTCCATCGAGAAATAATAAACGCGGCGCACATTGCCCTCGGTGTGGGTTGTGAGGGTCTTGATCATGCGCTCGATCACGACGTTCTGAACGGCCTTCGATGTCGCGATCCACCAATCCCGTTTGGACGCGGTGACTTTGTCTCGTGCGAGACCGAATTTGAGTTGATTGAGGATTTCTTGATCGAAAGCTTTGTGTTGGTCTTTTTTCATGCCCTTAGAGAAGTTTGGTCCATGCCGTCGGCATCATGCCGAGTGAGGCGAGGCGATAAGGTGCAGGAAATGACCCGAGGCGTGCAAACCAATTATTCGCAAAAGCGGGAGTTTTCCGTATGCAAGCGAAGCCCAGTATTTTCTGTGAAGAAAGGGAAACGCTAAACCGCTATGCGATTCAAGCAGAATGCCCTCGATGGGTATCGAGGGCATTCACTTGAAATCATCAGCCACCTCTCGATGGCCTCAGGTTTGTGAGGCGC
>CAIWSO010000465.1 GCA_903915315.1 uncultured Spartobacteria bacterium
AACAACATCCTCCGTGCTCAGGCGATTATCACGGAGTTGCAGGCCACATTGAACATGGAGGTCGGTGGGGAGTTTTCAGAGAATCTTTACCGCCTTTATGATTTCATGCAGAATCAGCTTAGCCAAGCTAATCGCGAGAAAAACATAGAAAAAATCAAGGTGGTTGTGGGTTTTGTTCAAGACATTCGTGAGGCATGGGCCCAAATGTTGTTGCAGACCGCGACGGAGCAGGCAACCGTCAGCGTTGAATCCGGCCTTGGCGCCAAATGTTGATATCCAAGCCGACTATTTCTAGTGACGAGAAGCGGCTCGAAGTGCTTCTGTCAACATATGAGCAAAACCTCCGAACGGAGGTTTTTTTCATTAGAAGAAATGAAGCTCAGAATTTGCTGGAGCTTCTCCCTCAACAGGCGGATTTGGCTTTTGCGATTGCAGAGATCATTCAAAAAAACAACCTTCCCGTTGCAAAAGCGGACGCAATTAAAAAAAGGTTGGCTGTTGCCGATGCCCTGCGTGAAGGCAATCGGAGCGAACTTGATCGTGTTGTGGAGACAATGAAGGCTGAGTTGGACGAGTTAAACCTAGCGCGATTGCGGATTCGTCAGATGAGGCAGATCTCCAAGACGGCCTACCTTACACAAGAGCCGGGTCAGTTGCAGGACTGGGCCTGATTTTTTCGTGTTCTGGCTTTACACTGCCTAGGTGGAGCGGTGATATTCCCCGTTCTTCGATGATCAGAAAAATAGGAATTGGATTAGCCGGTTTTGGAACAGTGGGCGCTGGGGTATACAAAAATCTTCTTCGCAATGGCTCTTTGCTGGAGCAACGACTGGGTGTGAAGTTTGATGTCCGTCGCATCGCGGTTCGCGATCTTCAAAAGGTCCGTGATGTGGATGCCCCTGCCGAGCTTTTCACAACTTCCCCTGATGATCTCCTTTTGGACTCTTCGATTGATGTTGTTGTGGAACTCATGGGGGGAATCGATATTCCGTTGGCCTTCGTTAAAAAAGCGATCCACTCAGGAAAAATAGTGGTCACGGGCAATAAGGCCCTCCTTGCTGAACATGGTCGCGAGATTTTTGAACTGGCTCACGAAAAGCGTGTGCCTGTTTTTTATGAGGCAGCTGTTGCTGGCGGCATACCCATCATTAAGTCCGTCCGCGAGGCCTTTGTGGGAAATCGTTTTGAGGCGATTCATGGAATCCTCAATGGCACCAGCAACTACATCCTCACACGTATGACAGAGGAGGGGGCTGATTTTGCACCGGTGCTCGCGGATGCGCAGAGATTGGGGTATGCCGAGGCCGATCCCGCGTTGGACGTGAATGGTTGGGACGCAGCTCACAAGGCCATCATTCTTGCCTCGCTCGCGTATGGTTTTTGGATCAATCCTTCCGATGTGCTTGTCGAGGGCATTGAAAAAGTCACCGCCGCCGATATCCGTTTCGCAAACGAGTTGAATTACCGAATCAAGCTTCTTGCCTCAATCAAGGCCGATGAGGTTGGCGAAATTGAGGTCCGAGTGGTTCCGGCACTCATTCCCAAATCTCACGTGCTTGCCTCCGTGAATGGGGTCTTCAATGCCGTGGCGGTACGTGGCGACGTGGTTGGTGATGCGTTGTTCTATGGTCGCGGTGCTGGACAGGATCCCACATCGAGTTCCGTATTAGCCGATCTGGCCGAGGCGGCCGCTTTCTTGGAGTCGCCACGAGCCTGCATCGGCTTCACTTCTCACGATCTGTACGGTCGCTGCAAACCGATTGACCAAACGATTTCCAAATACTACCTGCGCCTTGGTGTCGAAGACCGTCCGGGCGTTTTAGCTCAAATCGCCGGCACTTTGGCGAGAGCCGATATTGGCATCCTCTCGGTGATCCAGCCCGAAGGGTTGGTTGTCGGCGCAGTGCCTCTCATTTTAACACTCCACGATGCTCCATATGGACCAATGAAAAAAACGGCCGATGAACTCGCCTCGCTGCCTTGCGTGAAAGGCACCCCACTCTTATTGCATATGGAGGCCTTTTCGTGAACGAACCGCTTAACGATAGAGGTGTCATCCACCGTTACCGTGAATTTCTTCCGGTTTCCGCTTCCACGCCCGTCATCTCATTGAGTGAGGGATCGACACCGCTCATTCATTCCCCGCGTCTCAGTGAAAAAACCGGGGCCGAGGTTTATCTCAAATACGAAGGCCTCAATCCCACGGGGTCTTTCAAAGACCGTGGCATGACAGTCGCGATTTCGAAGGCGGTGGAAGAAGGGGCAAAAACAGTTATCTGTGCTTCGACCGGCAATACTTCGGCTGCCGCAGCCGCCTATGCGGCTCGCGCTGGGGTCAAGTGTGCGGTGATCCTGCCCGCCGGAAAAATCGCCATTGGCAAGTTGGTGCAGGCTTTTGTTTACGGAGCTCAAGTTGTTGCGATACGGGGAAATTTCGATGATGCCCTCCGCATCGTGCGGGAGTTCGGTGGAGTGGAAGGCGTGGCCATTGTAAATTCGATCAACCCCCACCGCATCGAAGGACAGAAGACGGCTGCTTTTGAAGTCATCGAGGATCTCGGCGATGCGCCCGATATTCACATCCTTCCTGTTGGAAATGCCGGCAACATCACGGCGTATTGGAAGGGCTACCGAGAATTCCATGCCGCCGGTCGATCCACTCGACTCCCACGAATGGTCGGATTCCAAGCTGCCGGATCGGCCCCGATTTTCAATGGCCATCCGATTGAGCATCCCGATACGGTCGCCACTGCCATCCGCATAGGCAATCCCGCCAGTTGGCAGGGTGCCAATGATGCTGTTTCGCAGTCCGGCGGGTGTATCGATATCGTGACCGACGAGGAGATCATGGCTGCTCAAAGTTGGCTTGCTGTGAATGAGGGGATTTTTGTGGAGCCAGCCAGCGCGGCAAGTGTCGCTGGATTGCTCAAATGCCTCTCCTGCTCGCGTTGTGCTTCCTGCCCCTTCAGTACGGCGCTCCGTCCCGGCGCGAGGGTGGTTCTCACCGTGACTGGGCATGGACTCAAGGATTCGGATACGCCCGTGAAATTCGGTAACTTCACACCATCCGAGTCGGATGCGACATTGAGCGCCGTTCGTGCGGTGCTGGACAAAAACTGACCCTT
>CAIWSO010000466.1 GCA_903915315.1 uncultured Spartobacteria bacterium
CGGTCCGAGACTACCATTATTCGCATAGGTCGTCGGGCGCGTTCCGTCCAAGCTATCGACCAACTTCTTCACTGACGCCGCAATCCGTCCGCCGCTGGGCTTATTCTGATAAGCGCCACCTTCATTTCCTAAACACCACATGATGATGCTGGGGTGGTTCCGGTGGTTCTTCACCTGAATGGTCTGATTTTCCAGCTTATCCGCCGTCGTTTTATCGGATGCCAGCATGGTGCAGCCATCGCCAAAGCTGCGGAACTCATCCATCACGAGGATTCCCATACGATCGCAGGCATCGTAAAAGGCAGGCTCAAACGCGTAGTGAGCACACCGGTATGCGTTGCCGCCCATTTTCTTCAGTTGCTCAAGCCGCCATTCCGTCAGACGGGGAGGCATGGCATGGCCGACACCAGCATGATTTGGACGGGAGCAAATCCCTTTGATTTTGACAACCTTTCCATTGAGCAGGAATCCCCGATTCGCATCAAAGTCGATTTTACGGATCCCGAAGGGCGTCAGCAAACGGTCCACCGATTGACCCTCCACCTTGATCGTTGTGCGAAGCGTGTAGAGAACCGGATGCTCACAGGACCACAGCTTGGCTTCAGGGATTTGAAGGCTCTGCTTCATCGCCGTCTCGCCTTCCCCAAGCTTCTGCCTCTGTGTTGTGGACTTCACAACATGGCCGCCGGCATCCACGACCTCCTGAATCATTTCGGCATCCACAGCTGATTTGCCGGTGTTGTTCACCGTTGCCGCAACATGGACTTCCGCTGGTGCGGTGACTCCATCCTTCGGGTCAGGAATCGTCGAAGTCACAAAGAGACCATCCGGCGCCACGTGCACGGGCGCCACGACCACCATTCTCACATGCCGATAGATTCCGGCGCCGTCGAAACCACTCTCGGAAATAATCGGGTTCACACTCACCACGAGGGAATTGTCACCTGGTTTAAGCGCATCGGTGACATCGATGCGATTCAGCACAAATCCACCAGGGTGAACATCGATATGCTTCCCATTGATCCAATATTGGCTCATGCGGTAAACCCCGTCGAACTCCAGCCAAACCCGGCTTCCCGGAGCCATCTCCGGCTTTGTCAGAACCTTTCGGTATAATGCTGGCAAACGAGAATATCCGTCTCCTCCGCCACGACTGACGATTTTTCCTTCAACGATATAGTCGTGCGGGACGTCCACGCTTCTCCAGCCGTTGTCATCATAATCTGGGCTGATTGGGTGTGTGGATGGGAAGACGACTTTGTCCAAATCCACAAACTTCACATCTCCCAGTGTCCCCCAGTTATCAAGGCCCTCAATCAATACGGCCACCGAGTTTGTGCCCTCGTTTTTCCAGACCTTGGTGAGATCGACCGTGAAGTCTTCCTCTTGTCCTTCTTTCCGCGCTAGCTTGACCCCGTTCACATAGACATGCGCGATCCGATGAATGCGCGAAAACTCCAGTGCCGGCCTAGTGGCGGATTTTCCGGGCAACTCGGCACGGAACCAAGCTGTCATGAAATCGTCTTTGCGGTTCATGTCGCCCACAGCCAGCCAGCCTTGCAATATCGACTCCTCTTTTTGGCCTTTGCGAGCGTCGAACTTAGATCCCTCCGCCCACTCTGGTCCTGACGTATCAACTCCGGGTGCCGCCATAACGTCCGCTGAGGCTTCCCCTCGCGCGTCTAAGCGATAACGCCAACCTGCAACCGGTGCCCGCTCAGGAAGAGTGAACCACCCCTCTTTGAAACGCCACCCCTGATCCAAGGACATGGTCTTTCGGATTGGATCAGTCGCGCTGGGTTCGCCTGCCTGAGCCACCTGGGCGATGACACAAGCAGCCAAAACGCTACACGTGATATTCAAACGTCGTTTCATAGGGCAGGATTCCTCTTAAAATTCCTTCGGCGTCAGAGTCACTGACTTGCCTGGCTGGATTTTTAGCGTTTGGGTTTTGTTTTTATAGACCACCCGAATGTCGCTTAAGCTTTTGTCTCCGGCGCGGATGATTGCCTCGGTGAGCTCGCCACCGGCCCAAGTGATGTCGACCGTGTAATCGCCACGAGCGCGTAGGCCTTTGATCGAGCCATCCCTCCATTTTGAAGGCAGGGCGGGAAGCAACTTGATCTCTCCATTATGGCTATGAAGGAGCATTTCCGCGACGGCGGCGGTGGCGCCCAAATTGCCGTCGATTTGAAATGGATCACATGTGTCCCATAAATTATCGAGGGTCGATTTCGCGAGGATGGCGTGGAAGTTATCATAAGCACTTTCCCCATTTGAGAAACGGGCGAACATGCCGATGGTCCAGGCTCGGCTCCATCCTGTGCCCGCTCCGCCATGGGCCATGCGGCCCTCGATGGATTTGATAACGGCAGAGCGCATAATGGGGTCGTCGTCGAGATCAATGACGTTGCCCGGATAGGCGCCAATGACATGCGAGATGTGACGGTGGCCAGGACTGGTTTCTTCGAAGGGCAAGCGCCACTCCATAAGGCGTCCGTCGGCGGCCACTTTCGGGCGGTAGATTTTTGGTAGAAGCTCTTGGACGCGTTTCACGAGGGGATCGTCCATTTTTCCGAGGACCTCGGCGGCTTCAAGGTAGTCGTTGAAGACTTGAAGAATCAGGAACTGCTCGACGGTGGATCCCGCACTGAGAGCCGCTTTCTGTTTGACTCCGTATTTATCGACATAGAAAAACATGTTTTCGGGTGAAGATGCGGGACGGGCCATGAGGGTGCCGTCCGGA
>CAIWSO010000467.1 GCA_903915315.1 uncultured Spartobacteria bacterium
AGAACGGCCCAGTCGATGCCCTTGCTTTCATCAGGCACCTTCACCGCTTCGGGGCTCTTGTCCTCGCGCACGGGTTGGAGGTCAGCGAGCGTCTTTCCGACGGATTCCATGGCTTGCTTTTGGGGTTCGGTCGGAACCTGCACAAACGGCGGGTAGGCACGGGCGCGACTGCCGTCCTGACGCTCAAGGCCCACTTCATTGATGCTGTTGAAATAGGCCATCAAGCTGAAGAAATCGTTCTGGGAGATCGGGTCGAATTTATGGTCGTGGCAACGGGCGCAACCCACCGACATTCCCATCACAGCCGTGCCGTAGGTGCTCACGCGGTCCACCGCGTATTCGATGAGCCACTCCTCCGGGATGGCTCCGCCCTCGTTATTGATGCCGTGGTTGCGGTTAAAAGAGGTGGCGAGCTTTTGCTCGAGCGTGGCGTTCGGAATGAGGTCGCCAGCCAATTGCTCGGTGAGGAACTGGTCGTAGGGTATGTTTTTGTTGAAGGCGTTGATCACCCAGTCGCGCCATGGCCAACTCGTGCGAATCATCTCGTGGTGGATGGCGTTGCTGTCGCCGTAACGGGCGAGGTCGAGCCAATCGATCGCCATGCGCTCGCCGTAGTGGGGCGAGAGCAGCGCGCGGTCCACCATGTTTTCGTAGGCCTTGTCGGAGGTATCGGCCAAATAGGCGTCGATTTCCTCGGGAGTCGGAGGGAGTCCGAGGAGGTCCATGTGCACGCGGCGCACGAGGTTTTCCTTGTCGGCCTCGGGCGAGGGCTTGATGCCTTTGGACTCGAGCTTTGCGAGAACGAAATTGTCGATTGGCGTGCGCGGCCAAGCTTTGTCTTTCACTTCCGGCACCGCTGACTTCACAGGCGGGACGAACGCCCAGTGCGGCTCGTATTCGCCGCCTTGGCGGATCCACTCAGTGACAACGCCGATTTGCTCCTCGGTGAGCGCGGGCTTTTTCGCGTAGGGCGGGGGCATGATCTCGTGGGGCTCGTGCGAGACGATTCGTTGGAGCAAGACGCTCTCTTCGGGCTTGCCGGGCACGACTCCGTAGCGGGGAGGTTCACCCGCTTTGGCAAGGTTGGCGCGGGAATGCTCCTCGGTATCGAGGCGGAAAGGACTGGACTGGTTTTGAGAATCGGGCCCGTGGCAAGCGAAGCAACTGTTCGATAAAATCGGGCGCACCTGACTGCTGAAGGAGATTTTCTCGACCGCAGGAGCTGTTGCGGCTATTGGCGCGGCGGGATTGGCCGGAGCTGCGGCCGGAGCGGGCGCTTTTTTCTCCGAGGAATTATCCACGGCTTGGTCGGGCGCTTTTTTGCAAGAGGCCAAACACAAGATCAGCAAGCAGGAAAGGATCGCTAAAGTGGATTTTTTAATCATTGGGAAGAGGTTGCGGGAGATGGACCGATCGCCACTAGAGTGCACCCCGCCCGCGCTGGCAAGTAACACGTTTGAACTACTGCGCGCCCGCCTTTTCCCGCAGATCCGCCATGGCGCAGAGTAGAAAAAAAGGGGCGCGTGCGGCCGTCCATCGAAACAGTTATTTTCCCTCCCCCGTCTATAGATCGTTTGAACTACTGCACAGCGATCCGAGTCGTGCTATTAATGCAAAGTGTCATTGTCGCTCTTCCCCCGTTATCGCACCTGCAGGCGCCACATCGTAATGGCGGTTTTTTTGATGGCGCCTGTGGTCGGCCTCTTGGGAGAACCGACACCACCGGCACAGGAGAGACTGGAATCGCGAACCTTCGAGGCTCTGCAGCGGCGGGGCCAGGAAATCCGGAATGAACTCAGGGCACTTTCTCTCGAAAACATGGTGGGTGGAATAGGTTCGGTGGGGTTCGAGTCGCAACTCCATCTCAGCCCGCAAAACAAGGAGTGGGTCCAAGTGGATTGGGAGAGCCCGGTGCGGATCGACCAAGTCGTGCTGGCCCCATTGCTCTGGCAAATGGGGAGACTGGGATACACGGCGGGCGGCTTCCCCGAGGAATTCCGCGTGCTGGCGGGAACGGCTGAGGACCGGGTGGGGAAGGAGATCGCCTCCTTCCAAGACAAGGACAAATTCCTGCCAAGGAGTGCCCCGCTCGTGATTCCGTGCGACACGACCGCCTCTTGGGTGCGGGTGGAGGCCTCGCTCCTCTCGAAACGCATCCAAGACCACCAATACAGCCTTCAAATTTCCGAGATTCTTGTCTTCTCTGGCCAGGACAATGTGGCCCTTAACGCGGCGGTCTCCTCGTCGAGCGTGGGGAATCTGGAAGGCACCCGCCGGTTTAGCAAGGCGCTCTCGGATGGCTACCTGCCCTACGAGATGAATATGCCGGGCGTTAAAAGCAGCATCGCGTTCCTTTCCACACCCACGGGCGAAGAGCGTTTCTCGCTTCAGATCGATCTGGGGGAATCGATGCCCATCAACCAGATCAATCTCTTTGCGATCGATTCCAGTTTCACCTCCCCAAGGGACTTTGCGGGAGATTACGGGATTCCCGACCGCTTTGTGATCGAGGGTGCCAACCGCCCAGATTTTTCCGACGCCGTCGTGCTGGTCAATCGCGAAAAAAGAAATTTGCTGGATACCGGCCAGATTCTGATGCTCCGCTTTCCCGAAACCCGTCAGCGCTACATCCGCCTCATTTCCCTGAAGCATCATGAATCCAAGAATGTGGTGGGCTTTGCCGAGGTGGAGGTTTTTTCCCATGGCCGGAATGTGGCCCTGCGAAAACTGGCGGGCATCACCGGCGGCACCTTCACAAAGCGCATCGAGTCACTTACCGATGGTCACAACCTCAACGGCCGGATACTCCCCATCAAACAATGGCTCGGAGAACTCGCCCGCCGCCATGATCTGGAAAACGAACTGCCGCGCATCAACCAGGAGATCCAAGCACGCCTCGCGCAGCAAAAGAGATACCTCGCCGTCCTCGGCTGGGCCGCCTTGTTGGCACTGGCGGGAGCAGCCATCGCCGTCCTCCTCCTGCAGCTTCTCAAGATGCGGCAGATCGCGGAATTGAGGGTGCGCTTCGCGGCCGACTTGCACGACGAACTCGGCGCGAACCTGCACTCCATCAGCCTCCTAGCCGAAATGGCCCGCGAGGACCTCCGCTCGCCGGAGAAATTGGAGGGCACCTTGGAGGAGATCAAAAACCTCGTCGCGAGCACGATTGCCGCCGCGCGGTATTGCATCGAAAAGCAAACCCATCCGCTCAAACACAATCTTCCCGAGGACATGCGCAACATCTCGCGCCGCATCCTGGCCGATATCGATTGGGAGTTGGATATCCAGGGCGGGGAACACCTGCGAGACCTCAAGGTGACCTTCCTTGATGACCTTTTTCTCCTCTACAAGGAATGCCTCGTGAATATCAGCCGCCACTCGATGGCCACCCGCGTGCGGGCCTCGCTCCGCGCCGATGCCAAACGCATCGAACTGCATGTGGAGGACAATGGTAAGGGCCTCGATGGCCGCGCGCCAAAGTCCTTGCAACGCCGCGCCCGTCTGCTCGGGGGCCGCATCTCCGCTGAACAAGGCGATGCCGGGGGATCAAGTATCCGCCTTGTCCTGCGCCGGCCGCGCCCCTCGATTTTTTCCAAAACCAAAAAAACGACACCATGACCGAGTCCGCCAAACCCGTGAAAATCCTGCTCGTCGAGGACAACCCCCAATACCGCCGGGCAATCGATTTGGCATTGAAGCGCCGCCCGCGCTTTCAACTCCTCCTAGCTACGGGAACCGCCGAGCGTGCCCTCGAGGTGCTCGGCCGAGCGAGGGATGCGGAGGAGCGCCCTGACCTGCTCCTGCTGGATTTGAATTTGCCTGGCATGGGCGGCTTGGCGGCCATCCCGCGACTCTTGGAGACCGCTCCCGATATGAAAATCCTGGTGCTTAGCCAATCCGACAAGGAAGCCGATGTCGTGAAGGCCATCACCGCCGGCGCCTCGGGCTACATGCTGAAATCCTCGGACATGAAGCAAATCACCGAAAGCATCCTCAGCGTCATGGAGGGCGGCGCCGCGCTGGACGCCAAGGTCGCGCAATACATCCTTGATACGCTCCGCGAAAAACACCCCGCTACCGAAGACGGGCACCTCATCACGGGGCGCGAATTGGAAATCCTCAAGCTCCTCGCGGAGGGCTTGGTGAAAAAACAAATCGCCGAGCACCTTCAAATCAGCCCCTTCACCGTCGCCGCCCATGTGCGCAGCATCTACAACAAGCTCCAAGTGGTGAACGCCCCCGCCGCCGTCCACCAAGCCTACCGCAAAGGCATCCTCCCGCTCTCCTGACAGCCGGCCGAGACTGGCCGTGGGGAATCATACCAAAAGCCCGCTTGCTTTTGGATTTTAGTAGAGGGGCACAGCGCGTCTCGCCTGTGTGCTGCGGTCTGGTCCTTTGGTTCCGCTGGGCAGTGTGCGAGACAGTAGACCAGTCTCCACACGGCCGAGACGGCCATGCCCCCCTTTTACGCTGCAAAGTCTAATTTCAAAGGGACAATGGTATGATTCCCCACGGCCAGTCTCGGCGGGCTGTCAGGAGAGCGGGAGGATGCCTTTGCGGTAGGCTTGGTGGACGGCGGCGGGGGCGTTCACCACTTGGAGCT
>CAIWSO010000468.1 GCA_903915315.1 uncultured Spartobacteria bacterium
CCTTCCTCGGTGCTTGTGGTGAAATGAAGGCGGCGAGCGGCGACATTGCGGTGGATCAATTCCTCGAGCCCGGGTTCGTAAATGGGAACTTTGCCTTGGACGAGTTGCTCGACTTTTTTAGCGTTGTTGTCGACGCAAATGACGTTATGGCCGACCTCGGCAAAGCAAGCGCCAGAGACGAGACCGACATATCCTGATCCAATGATACAGATTTTCATTTTTGTGATTTGGTGGGTTTTAAAATTTACTGAGAAGCGCTCGCGGGTTCGTCTGTTGGGCCTTGGCTGAATGCCAATGGGAGGGTGATCTGCGGAGCGGCTTTGAGGGTCATCATGAGCAATAGGCCGTATTCTTTGTCGCCGACTGAGTCCTCGCGGACTTCGGCTCCCAACGACGCAACCCAACTGGTGAGGTCGCGGTTGATAAAATACCTTTGGTATTGCATCACTTTCGTAACAAACTCGTATTGATCATAGGTGCTGACGCTCCAGTGATCATTGATTCGCCAATAGGCCGAGAAGTTGACTTGGCTGTTATTTTCGAAAAAGTCGTTATTCTCAATGTAGCGGGTGCCGAAGGAGAAGCGAAGATCCCGAGTGGGCATGAAGCTGATGCGAGTGTTGAATTCCGTGAAGCCCTGATTTTGGATCGGCGTCTGGGATAGAATGTCGAGTGAGGTCCAAGGTACGGGAGTAAATTGAATGGCATTGAATACGTTGGAAACAGGCTCGTCCGTGTAGGGATTGTCCATGTTTACGTCCATGAATGTGTTGAGAGAGAACCATTGGTAGGTCGCATTATTGCGACGTGTTTGAAGGCGTTGGCCGATGCCGAGGCGTGTGATATTCCAAGTGTCGATGGAGTCGATCGCGGTGAATTGCGGGAAGTCCAATGGCTGGAGTTCGGTTGTCTTAGTGAATCGGTCGAATTGGTAGATGTCTTCCGGGCTTGGACCCATGTTGTAAACGCCCGAGTAATTCACATAGGGCTCGATAACGTGACGCAGACCATCGAGGCCAAGGGCGCGGCTTTGGACTTGCTCGAAGGCGCGGGACAATTTTGTCGAGACGGTGAGTCCGTAATTGGCAACAGGACGGAAAACAGATCCTTTGGTTTTGAGAAGCGGGGAGGGTGTGTTGAGAGGATTTTCAGCCCCGTTGATAAAAGAGCCGCTCTGGTTGTAGGCGGTGCCTCGAATACCAACTTTCGGCGTCACAGAAAGCCAGTTCCAGAACTTCGTGGGAAGCGACCATTGATGAAAGGTGTCAAAACGGCTCGTGCCGTAGTCGGGGAATTCGGTTTCGTTAAGAGTGTTGTCTTTGAAAGGCGTGTTTGAAAAGGCGCGGCGAAGCGAGGCGACGCCGGTGCTGCCGTCGTATTGAACGGGCAACCCAAAAAAGGGCTGCTGTTTGAAATCAAAAACAAACTCCGGCTTGCGCTCGGTGACATCCTGAAACTCATTCAACTGCCAGCGCCCGATGAGGCTGAGCGTGTAGAGTTCATCCCATTTTGTGAGAGAGAGGGAATTGTCTGGTTGAGGGTTGATGGCGAACTCCCTTCGGTAGAAGTCCTCCAGAAAATCTTTATCGCTGATCGCGTTGATGTTCGCCGTTCCGTAAATGTCATCAGTCAAAAACAATCTTTGCTGGAAGGAAATGCGATACCGTTCCTTGGCCTTGGTTTCCGGCGTGTCTCCAGGATTTTTAATGGTTGTGACGTCTTGGGTTTTAGGAACGTAATCGGAATGGAGTGTGCCGTAGCTGCGGTTTTCCTTGCCGTAGTTCATGTCGAGATCCAGGCCAACTGAGGGGCCGAACTTGGCGCGATCCTCGAATCGGAAAGCCCCAGTGACACCGCTCACAACGGGAAAGCTGTAGGAAGTCAGTAAATAGGCTCCCCAGCGGGAATCGTAGCCGGGAAGAAACTGAAACCCGTTTTGGCTAAGATTTGCATTGAGGTAGGGAAACCAGAAAACCGGAGTTTGTCCGACGTAGAGGGTCGTGTTTGTAAGGATGATCCTTTTATCTGGGTAAAAGCGTATCGAACGTGGACGAACGTGGAAATCGGGCTTCGAGGAGTCGTGCCCAGTGAATGTGGCATCACGGATGTGAAATTCCTTTTGCGAAACGGCGCGAA
>CAIWSO010000469.1 GCA_903915315.1 uncultured Spartobacteria bacterium
CATGGGTCTCTCCCGGCTCGATCTTCGCGAGGAACGTGTCCGCCAAGGTCGCCCCCCCGAACCGCTCCGGGTGGTCATTAGCAACGAGGGAATCTTCAATCCGGCATCCAAGATTTTTTCCTATACCTCCTCGTCCTTGCTTGTTCTTTCCACTATTCGCATGCCTCAGGACGTCCGTGACGCGATCTCTCCGCATTGCGATCTCCTCCTTTTTGACACCCCGACTGTTCCGCTTCGCAAGGCCTTGGCGATACTTCGACGTGACTATGCAGTCAAGCGTCTCGTTTGCGAGGGAGGCGGCCAGCTCCTGCGCGCGCTAGCGGCCGAGGATCTTCTCGATGAAATTCGCCTGACGATCGCTCCAGTGATTTTTGGGGGGTCTGCGGCGCCATCTCTCACTGGACTACCAAGCGAGCTTTTGCCCGAACCACGATTTTTTCGTTTGGCCAAATTCGAGGTATCCGAAGGGGAATGCGCTTTGCACTATATCCGCGAACGTCGCAAACGCTGATTTTTACCGTGCGCGACTGCATGACCGAGCTTAGGTTTCTCACTTTATGAGTGCCGAACACGATGCACAGGAATCGCTAAAGCAAACCACTCGGTCGATCGCGGACCATGAGGGCGTTGTCAGCGTGCATCCCGTTCCCGGTAAACCCTCCCTTGAAATCGAGTATGATCCCTCGGCGCTCAGCGAAGACGATTTGCGGCGCATTGCCGAAAGCCATCCGATGGGCCCGGCCTTGCAAAAACGCACACTTCGCTTGGATGGAAAAGCCTGTGAGGCCTGCGCCATTCGCCTTGAGCGCAAAATGAAATCGCTTCCAGGCGTTCGTAAGGCAACTGCGACCTATATTGGAAAAATTCTCTGCCTCACCTTTGATGAAAACCTAGCCGACGAGAAAACCGTGATGGAGGGTATCCGGGCTACCGGTGCTAAAGTCAGCGCCTACGAACCTCCCTCACTTGAAGCCGAGCAACCACTCTGGCAAAGGATCCGATCCGGTTCCCTCAACGAGGAACTTTCCTGCGTCCTAGGCTTTCTTTTTCTCCTCACTTCCCTCGCCTCCGACCATTGGCTAGGCAAAGCGGCTGTGACCACATGGATCCTCTATGGTGGCGCTTACTTCTTCTGTGGTCAGCAAGGTGTACGTTCGGCAGTGGCTTCCTTGCGTGGCGGCGCTCTGGACGTGGATGTGCTTATGGTTCTGGCCGCGATCGGCGCAGGTATAGTCGGTCAACCTTTCGAGGGCGCCTTGCTGTTGTTCCTTTTTTGTTTCTCGAATGTCCTCCAAAGCTACGCACTGGAGCGCACACAGCGCGCCATCCATTCTCTTCTCAAGTTAAGACCGGACAAGGCGCTGCTGAAACGCAATGGCACAACCACACTCGTCCGCGTTGAGGAACTCAACACCGGCGACATTGTCGTGCTTCGTCCCGGTGAGCATGTGCCCGTTGATGGTACGGTGATCGAGGGTTCCAGTCATGTGGATGAATCGAGCCTCACCGGCGAATCTATGCCTGTGACCAAAAGCGTTGGCAGCACCCTCTTCGCTGGAACGCTCAACCAAAGCGGCGGACTGGAGTTGGCCGTGACGAAACGCGCCGAGGATTCCACCCTCGCCCGCATGGTGAAGCTCGTTGAAGAGGCTCAGGCTGAAAAATCCGGAACCCAACGCTTTCTTGAGGAAGCCGAACAATACTATGCCACCGGAGTGATTGCCTTCACCGCGCTCGTCTTTTTGATTCCCTTCTTTTTTATGGGCGACGCTTTTGCTGATGCGTTTTATCGGGCCATGACGGTGATGGTCGTGGCCTCGCCCTGCGCTCTTGTGATTAGCACGCCGGCGACCGTTCTGTCCGCGATTGGCGGGGCTGCACGGCGGGGTATTTTAGTGAAGGGCGGATCCCATCTCGAGCGAACCGCGCAGATCGATATCGTCGCCTTTGATAAAACCGGCACCCTCACCGTGGGCAGACCTGTTGTGACCGACATCGTGGATGCCGCAGGCTCACATAAACCCGACGCCACACTTCCCCTCCATCTCGCGAACTTACTCGCGGAAGCCGCTGCGCTGGAATCCAAGTCCGAGCACCCGTTGGCCCACGCGATCGTGAAGAGTGCGGCAACACGCGGCTTGATCCTGCCCGAGGCGTCCGACTTTCAATCGACCGCCGGAAAGGGTGCGGAAGCCACCATCAGCGGCCGACGACTCCTCATTGGCAGCGAGCGTCTTTTCCGCGAATGCAATGCATCCGGAATGGATGCAATCGCACTCGCCGCGACTCCCCTTGCCCAACACGGCAAATCGTGTGTTTGGGTCGGTATCCGCGAGGGAGACAAAGTATCCGCTCTGGCTGTGCTCGCGCTTGCCGACACATTGCGTCCAGAATCCCTCCATACCATCCAAAGCCTCCACCGATTGGGTGTGAAAAAAATCGTCATGCTCACGGGGGATCAAAAAGCTGTTGCCCATGCCATCGCGGAGGAAGCGGGTGTGGACGAGGTCCTCGCCGAACTTCTCCCCGAGGGGAAAGTCGCGGCAATACGAGAACTGAAAAAACAAGGCCGGGTGTTGATGGTCGGGGATGGCGTGAACGACGCGCCAGCTCTTGCTTGCGCGGACATCGGAGTCGCCATGGGTGCGGCGGGCACCGATATCGCCATGGAGACGGCCGATGTGGTTTTAATGGGCGACAAGCTGGAAAACATCTCGATCCTGCTAGCCATCGCGCGTCACGCCCGCCGGGTTCTTTGGCAGAATCTGGTTTTCGCGAGTGCGGTGATCGTCCTCCTCCTCATCGCCGCATTCGGTATTCATCTGCCACTACCGATGGGCGTTGTTGGTCATGAGGGCAGCACTGTCCTCGTTTGTCTCAACGGGCTACGTCTGCTGATCTACATGCCGAAGATCTGATCACCCGACGGCTTCTCGAAGTGCGTTTTTTTAGGATCCCTATTGTTCTGGACTCATCAATGCGGCAGCGCGGCATTGGAGTCGAAAGAAGAGCGA
>CAIWSO010000470.1 GCA_903915315.1 uncultured Spartobacteria bacterium
AGAACCGCTCGGGTGGCGAAATTGGCAGACGCGCCAGACTTAGGATCTGGTTCCGCAAGGAATGTGGGTTCGAGTCCCACCCCGAGCACTTCCCCTCTTTTTTCTGAATTCGACCGACGCCGAAATCGCTTTTGGAATTCCAAACATTCATCTCAGCGGTGACTTTTTCTCCAACTCGAAATAACCAACACCGCCGGAATGCGCATGCCTGCTGGACTTCCGAAGGGGTCAAGAAAATATCCCCGAAAACGAGAAATTTTTATCGACCAAAAAAGCTCTTTTTTCTTGAGCATGGGTGGCAGAATTTTTAGTCTCTGAAACCTGTCTGATTAGCCAACTGACAGGATGTGTATAACTTGTGAATAACTTTTCGCCCCAATTTTCTGTTTCGTTTTTGCGATGCCTTCGCATGGCATGCATCACGACTGAGACATTTGCTGGGCCCGCACCACGCTTACAGGAATTGCCAAAAGGCGATCATCTCCCCAACGACATTTTCTAGCCCCCGCACAAATAAAAATGATTAAATCACAAATCGATAGCTGGGAACAGATTTCAAAACGGATCCGCGACAGAGTGAGTTCCGATGGGTTTGACCGCTGGTTCTCTGGCGTCAGGATCGCAGCGCTGTCCAGCGACACGGTAACATTGTGCGTTCCTAATCCGATTCACCAATTTTTCATCGAGAGCAACTACCTTCCAATCGTGAAGGAATCCGTTCAGGCGACGTTGCCGACTGTGACCCAGGTCGAGTTCACCTCGTCGAACGAAGTGGAGATCGCACCCCGCCCCTCGGCTCCAACACAGAAGGCCCCGCGTGAAAAGGCCCCAGCCACGTTGGCTGGCGCGATGAATCCGCGAAACACTTTTGAGGCATTCGTCGTTGGCTCCAATAACGAGTTCGCCCACTCCGCCGCTCTGGCTGTCGCGAAGTCCCCTGCGACCACTTACAACCCGCTTTTCATTTATGGCGTGAGCGGATTGGGCAAGACCCATCTACTCCATGCCATCGGCCATCATGTGCAGGCGACCAACAAGTCGGCCAAAATCGTTTACCTTTCCAGTGAACAGTTTACAAACGAGTTCATCGACGCCATCCAGCACGGAACGTTGGTGAAGTTCCGCAAGAAATACCGTCAGGCCGATGTTCTTCTGATCGATGACATCCAATTTTTTGCGGGCAAGGAACGTTCGCAGGAAGAGTTTTTCCACACGTTCAATGCCCTTCATGACGGCCACAAACAGATCATTCTGTCGAGTGACCGCCCGGCCAGTGAGATTGAAAAGCTAGAGCATCGCTTGGTTTCTCGCTTCGAGTGGGGCATGACAGCGGAAATCCAACCACCGGACACCGAGACACGCATCGCGATTCTCCGCAGCAAGGCCGAAGGCCTTAATCTCAAGCTCGAGCCATGGATCATTGAATTTCTCGCGGACAAAATCCGCAACAACGTCCGCCGACTCGAAGGCGCCCTCATGCGAGTGGCCTCCTACACATCCCTGAGCGAAAAACCTATCACCCAAGAGTCGATCGAGAATCTTTTGCGGGACATTTTTCAAGAGCAAGCGCGCAAGACCATCACCATCGATGCGATCCAACGCCGCGTCGCCGAGCACTTCGACGTCCGGTTGGCGGATATGACCAGCAAGCGCCGCCCCGCCAACATTGCCTTCCCACGCCAGATTGCCATGTTCCTCTCGCGTCAACACACAAATTCCTCACTCTGCGATATCGGTGACGCCTTTGGCGGCAAGGATCACGGAACGGTCATCCACGCCTGCAAGCTCGTGAAACAGCGGATGGAAGACGACGAGAAGACCCGACAGATCGTGGGAATGCTCGACAGCAAGCTCCAACGCTGAGTTGGTGCCTGCTGCCGCTAGAGTAATGGACATCGTTTACTTTGACCTCGAGACCCAGAGGACCGCGAATGACGTAGGCGGCTGGGACAAAAAGCACGAGATGGGTATGTCCGTCGGGGTCACCTACAGCACGAAAGACGAGCGGTATGAGATTTTCGGCGAGAGCCAAGCCGATGCCCTCATCAAGCGCCTCCAGCGCGCTGACCTGGTCGTCGGCTACAATGTGATTCGCTTTGATTACGAGGTTCTCATGGGCTACACGATCCTCTCGCTTCCGGAAGCTTTGGTGACGCTTGACCTCTTGGTGGAAATAGAAAAATCCGCCGGCCACCGCCTCAAACTCGACGATGTCGCCATGGGCACACTCGGCGTGGGCAAAACGGCCGAGGGGCTTGAAGCCATACGCTGGTGGCGTGAAGGCAAAATGCTCGAGATCGCGAAATACTGCTGCTTTGACGTCAAGGTAACCCGGATGGTTCACGAATACGGTGCCCAGAATAAGGAGATTTTCTACCACGACCGCTTCGGTCGCAAGCAACGCCTGGAGATCAACTGGCGCTCATGATTCAAGCGCTCAAAGTCCCCAAAAATATCTGGTATCTCTATTGGATCGACCTTGAGGAATCCGTTCCAGCGCCCGTCGGCAAAGATTGGTTCATCCCCACTCTGGTGGTCATCTGCGACCGATCCGGAACTCCCGTAGCCCCACCGGAGATCATGGAGGAACTCGATCAGGCCCGGATCGAAACCACTCTCTACAAGATTTTCGACAAGACCCCGCCGCCGGATCATCTTCTGATACCCGAAAGCCCGGATTGGGATCACGAGGCATGGAAGGAATTCTCCACGGAATGCAAATTGGAAATCCGATTCCAACCCGGTGATAAAAGTGCCCCAGACGATCTGAAAAATGTCACTCGAATGGTGGTTTTGCAGGCTGACCGAGGCGACAAAACGCCCCCCTCGCCAAGTGAGGTGGCGTGGGGCCTCACAAGAACAGCTCTCCGCGTCCGCTCCCAGTCCAAGCGGTTGAGACTTCTGAATCTCGCTCTCACGAAGGATCCCGACTGCTCGGTTGCGAGGATCGAGCTGGCCGACATGGAATTTCAAAGCGCGAATTGGAAAGCCTGCCGCGAGGCCTACGAAGAGATCATCCATCGCGAAAGCGAACGCCGCAACGATCCCGCGACACTTTGGTGGATCGATAAAGATACACGCCCATACCTGCGGGCCATCTACGGCCGGGCCATGACGGACTGGCATCTTTCGCGATTCGCCGAGGCCGCGATTGGCCTCGAGGACCTCTTGATTTGCAATCCCGCCGATAACCAAGGGGCCCGATTTTTGATTCCGATGCTTCACCTTCTGGCCGAATCGCCGGAAAAAGCTTCCCTGTATTTCAAAAACTACGCCGAGACCTATCCGCGCGATTTCAAGGAACCTTCCTTCCTTTTTGGATGGGCGATCACGGCCTCACTTGAAGGTCATGAAGCCTTGGCCCGCGAGAAATACATCGAAGGCATCCTGCGTAATATTTATATCGCGCCGATGCTGGTGGAGCTCGAGGAACCCTCCCGCAGCACGTGGTTCCCAGGCGATCGCGCGGAACCAAACTACGCCTCGGAATTCACCCAGAGCTACGCGTTGCTCTGGGATCGGGAACCAGGTGCGCTGCGCATCCTCCGTGAAGTTTATCAAGAAATGCTACCTCGGCTGACGAAGATCGTTCAACACCGCGAGCTGATGACGGATTTTCAGGATCAACGCTACGAGCCTGACTTCAAAGCCAAGTGGCAAGATTTCGTCACCGAGGAGGAGCGCCTCACCACACCTTGAGCAACGCCGGGTCATACCTGCTCGATTTGCAGGAGAAACTCGGCGGCTCGATTTCAGCGGAGCGCTTCATGCAAGAGGCCCTCTACCATCCCGCATTCGGATACTACAGCTCCCGCATTCGTACCGTCGGCCGCCGTGGCGACTTCTCCACTTGGGCGACACTCGACTCCTCGCTGGCGCAGGCCGTAGCGACTTGGATCAAAAAAGAAAAACCAAGCCATGTGATCGAGATCGGCGCTGGCAATGGCGCGCTCGCGAAGGACGTCCTTCGCCGCCTAGGCTGGTGGACACGAGTGCGGACGACTTACCATATTGTCGAAATCTCCGCTCCTCTTCGGGCGAAACAAAAGGAATGCCTTCGCGGATTCCGTGTCGTCTGGCACGACAGCGTAGAAGCGGCGCTCCAGTCATCGCGTGGCCACGCCCACATTTTCTCCAACGAACTCCCCGACGCCTTCCCATGCCGCATTTTTCAGAAAACCGAGGCTGGGTGGATGGAACTGCATCTCCGCATCGCCGAAGGGAAAATCTCTGAGCAACTCATCCCCTCCACCCTGCCAGAATCGAGCATTTTCGAGCATCCCCACCCGATCGGCCAGCGCGTTGAGATCCACGAAAGCTATCGCCGGTGGCTGGAATCTTGGGGCCAGGGGTGGATATCGGGAGCCATCCTCACGATGGATTACGGTGACCTTTCGAAGACACTTTATCATCGGCGACCATCTGGCTCACTACGTGGATACGCCGTCCAGCAACGCCTCGCCGGAATCGAGGCTTTTCAAAACCCCGGGTTCTGCGACATCACTGCCGACGTGAATTTCTCGGATCTCGAAAAATGGGGAACCGATCTCGGATGGAAAACGGAATCCCACTTCACCCTTACCGACCTTTTTAACCAACAAGGTGCCACTGGATCGCTTCCAATGGCATTCCGCGAGGCAGGCGAGGCCTTTCGCGCGCTCATTCAACGTCGTTCCAATAAATAAACATTACGTCAGTGCTTTTTTTTGTCTTTTGAGTTGCCTGAGATCGCCGGTGTGTTATCAAATCCACCCTCCGCAACTCATGGGGTTTCCGACTACCAAACTGTCAGGCAAACCTCCACAGCTGCAGAAAACCATTTTTTGACGAAGATCCATGCTTTCCATTAATCTCATCGCGTCCGTCCTGTCGCTCAATGCTCCGTCCATTTTTCCGGACGAGAAGGGCGTTCCCTTTCTTGACTGGTTGTCCAATTCCGTGTTCGTGAGCTTCGCTGTTGCGGCATTCATCATTTGGTTCACCCGCAAGGCCACCAAAAACATGACGGTGATCCCCGGCGCCTCACAGAACTTTTTCGAGGCAGTGGTGCAAGGTCTCTACGACTTGGTCGAGAGCATCGTCGGCACGCACATGGTGGCCCGCGTTTTCTCCATGTTGGCAACCCTCTTCATCTTCATTATTGTCTCAAACTGGTTTGCTCTTCTTCCCGGAGTGGGTTCGATCGGTTGGGGGCATGGCGGCGAGGGAATGCTCTACGTTCCCGAGATCACCACACCCATCCTTCGCCCCACCACGGCCGACCTCAACATGACCTTGGCGATGTCCACTGTGTTCATGATTTTCTGGCTCTACTGGTCGCTCACCGAAGTGGGTGTCAAAAATTTCCTCAGCCACATTTTCGGAGTCAAAGGCGGTTTGACCGGCTTCATGGCCCTCATTCTTATCCCGGTTTTCCTCTTTGTCGGTGTGATCGAGGTTGTCTCGATGGCCTTCCGCCCCGTCTCCCTCTCGCTTCGTCTCTATGGTAACGTTTTTGCGGGCGAAAACCTGCTGTCTACTATGATCACTCTGGGCAACCAGCTCCAGCTTCCATCTTGGGTGAGCTACATTATGTCGGTGACCATTCCCCTGCCCTTCTACTTTCTGGAGATTCTCGTCGGCCTCCTTCAGGCTGCCGTATTCATGCTCCTCTGCTCCGTTTACATCCAACTTTCGACTGCCCACGAGGAAGGCGAAGGTCACTAAAACCCTTTTTTCGTCGGGACCGTGGCAAGACTGCGGGCGGCGAAGAAAAACACACTAAGAAAAATACAAATGATACCACAACTCATCGCAGAAGCCGCAGCAACCGCTGGCGGAATCACTGGTAGCTTCACACTCGCTGTAGCGGGTGCAGGAGCCGCTCTGGGCATTGGAATGATCGGTGCAAAAGCCGTAGAGGCTGTTGGCCGCAATCCCGGTGCTTCCGGAAAAGTGCTCACATTGAGCATCATCGGAATGGCTCTCTCCGAGGCCATCGCGATTTACGCTCTTATCCTCGCCTTCGGAGGACGCTAATTCAGCAACCGGAAGCGCGCGGTTCCACTGTCGCGCTTCCGGTCCCATTTTCTTTCACAAAAGCTCACATCACTCTTCATGGATACCGTAACTCAACTTTTCACGCAATTTGGCGTAAATTGGCCGAAATTTCTCGCCCAAGTCATCCTATTTCTTATCGTCTACATGATCCTCAAAAAGTTCGCTTTTGCTCCTGTGATCGCTATTTTTGAAGAACGTCGGCGCACCATCGAGGAAGGCCAAGCGAACGCGGCCAAAATCAAAAAGCAACTCGCGGAGTCCGAGATCCGTTGCCAAGAGATCCTTCGCAAAGCCAATGCTGATGCCCAACGCATCATCGAAGAAGGCCGCCTCGCCAGCGACTCCCAATCCCAAAAACACATCCAACAGGCTGTCCGTGATGCTGAAGGCATTCTTGTCAAAGCCCGTGAGACTGTGGAACTCGATCAAGCCCGCATGGTCGCCGAAGTGAAAAAAGAAATGGTGAACTTGGTTGTGAACACCACATCGAAAGTCGTCGGCAAGATCCTCACACCTGCCGATCAAGAACGCCTCGCCAGCGAGACGACCAATCAACTCGCCGCTTAATATCCCAACATGAAACTGAGCCGGGAAGCACGCCGCCAATCCAAAGATCTCTTCGAGATGGCCCATGTCGATGGTCGCCTCGACGAGAATCGTTTGCGATCTATCTTTGACGAAATCGCCACAAAAAAACCCAGAAACTACATCCAAATGCTGAAGTTTCTGACTCGGTTGGTGCGCTTGGAAGTGTCCAAGTACCATGCCAAAATTCAAAGCGCCTCCCCGCTCACTGAAGTCAAAGCCCGCGAGATCCAAGCCAGTCTCACAGAAAAATTCGGCCGCATCACAGCGGAATTCCATCACACCCCCGACCTCATCGGCGGTCTACGTATTCAACTCGGCAGCAATGTCTGGGACGGCAGCATCAAATCCCGTCTCGAAGCAATCAAACAATCCTAATTCCTAAGACTCATGAGCAACATCGTCCTCGAACTCGAATCGAAAATCAGCGCCATCAAAAGCAACTCGGCCAAACAAACCAATGTCGGCATCGTCCGTGAAATCGGTGACGGTATCGCCCGCATCGAAGGCCTGAGTGACGCCAAACTGAACGAGATGCTGGAATTCCCAGGTGGGATCATCGGCCTCGCCCTCAACTTGGAAGAAACCGAAGTGGGCGCAATCATCCTCGGCGATTTCACCAAAATCCGCGAAGGTGACGAAGTCAAAACCACTGGTCGCCTCCTGCAGGTTCCTGTAGGAAAAGGCCTCCTCGGCCGCGTAACCGATTCCCTTGGTCGCCCGATCGATGGCAAAGGCCCCATCGCAGGCACAACCAACTACCCCGTTGAAAAAATCGCTCCCGGCATTATCAAACGCCGCAGCGTCAGCCAACCCGTACAAACCGGAATCATGAGCATCGACGCGATGATTCCTGTGGGTCGTGGTCAACGCGAACTCATCATCGGCGACCGCGCTACCGGCAAAACAACGATCGCGTTGGACACGATGATCAACCAAGCGAAAATCAACCGCGCCGCTGAAGAAAGTGGCGATCCGAATTTCCGCCCGATCTACTCGATCTACGTCGCTGTAGGACAAAAGAACGCAAACATCGCCCGCGTGGTCACCGCCCTCGAAAAGAACGACGCTCTTAAATACACGATCATTGTCGCGGCAACCGCCTCGGATTCCGCCGCCGACCAATACATCGCCCCCTTCTCCGGTGCTGCCATGGGTGAATGGTTCATGGATAATGGCATGGATGCCCTTATCGTATTTGACGATTTGACAAAGCATGCTTTTGCCTATCGCCAGATTTCACTCTTGCTCAAGCGCCCATCCGGTCGTGAAGCTTATCCTGGCGACGTATTCTATCTCCACAGTCGCTTGCTCGAGCGCTCCGCTCGCCTTGCTGAGGATTGCGGCAATGGTTCCCTCACGGCCCTGCCGATCATTGAGACGCAAGCCGGTGACGTGTCCGCCTACATTCCAACGAACGTCATCTCGATCACAGACGGCCAGATTTATTTGGAAACCGATTTGTTCTACCAAGGCATCCGTCCCGCCATCTCAGTCGGTCTGTCGGTTTCCCGCGTGGGTTCCGCCGCTCAAATCAAGGCCATGAAGCAGGTCGCCGGCAAGATCAAGGGTGACCTTGCTCAATACCGCGAGTTGGCCGCATTCGCCCAGTTCGGATCCGACCTGGATGCTCGCACAAAGTCGACCCTCGAGCGAGGTGCCCGCATCGTGGAGCTCTTCAAGCAAGCTCAATACAACCCGATCGCAGTCGAAATGCAGGCCACTGTCCTCTGGGCCATGCAAAAAGGTCTCTTTGATCCGATCGCTGTCGATAAAGTCAAAGAAACCCAAAACAAATTCGTGGAATTCATTTCCACACGCAAATCCGGCATCTTGGAAAAACTCGGCAAAAAACGCCAGTTCGACGAGGAAGTGGAAAAGGAACTCGCCGCCGCACTCGAAGAATTCAAGGCCTTTAATCGTTGATCTACCATGGCCAACCTTAGAGAGATCCGCCGACGCATCAAGTCGGTCAAAAACACTTCGCAGATCACCAAAGCCATGCAGATGGTGGCGGCATCAAAAATGCGCAAAGCCCAACAGGCCGCGCTCAGCGGACGCGACTACGCGATGCTTCTGAATCGTGTGATCGTTTCCCTTCGCGATAACATTGATCCTTCCTCGCACCCGCTCCTCGAGCAACGCGAAGTGAAAAACGAACTTGTCATTCTCATGACGAGCGATAAAGGACTTTGCGGCGGTCTCAATACCAACGTTCTTCGTGAAGTAGGTTCATTCAATGCCAAGACCACGCAATTTGTGGCTATCGGACGCAAGGGAGTTCAATTCCTTGCCCGTACCGGTCGCAACATGATCGCTGATTTTCCCTTGGAGGAACGCCCAACTTTTGCGAAGTCCAAACAGATCTCCCGATTCTGCCGCGAGAAATTCCTAGATGGCACTGTGGACAAGGTCACCATCCTCTTCCCACGCTTTGTCAACACTCTATCGCAAGTACCAGTCGCGCTCCCGATCCTACCACTCACTTGCCTTGAGGAAGTCGGCATCAAAAGCAACTACGAGCCATCCGAACCCATCGAAAGCGGCATCGAGTTTGAACCCTCTCCCGCAGCTGTTTTGGATGCAATCCTCCCCTCCTACATCCATTACATCGTCTATCAGGCCCAACTCACCTCGCGTGCCTCAGAGCAAAGCGCTCGAATGGTCGCGATGAAGAGCGCCACGGACAACGCAAAGAATTTGGTCAAGGATCTCACACTCGAATACAACACGGCCCGTCAGGCCAGTATTACGAACGAGATTCTCGAGATTTCCACGGCTCAACTCGCCCTCGGATAATTCGTCAGAAAATTTCTGTCTCTTGAAAGGAATGCCGTTGAAAAACGGCATTCTTTTTTTCGGCACTGATCAGGAGGCGAGATCCGTCGTGGCTCGTCATACCATTGTCTCTTTGAAATTAGACTTTAAAACCGCA
>CAIWSO010000471.1 GCA_903915315.1 uncultured Spartobacteria bacterium
ATGGATCTGGAAAGAGAAAAGGGCATCACCATCCGTGCCAAGAACGCTGCTTTCCGTTGGAAAGATTACCATGTCAATATCGTGGATACTCCCGGCCACGCCGACTTCGGCGGTGAGGTTGAACGCATCATGAAAATGGTGGATGGAGTTCTTTTGGTGGTCGATTCCCACGATGGTCCGCAGGCACAAACCAAATTCGTGCTTCGCAAGGCGATGGAGAATGGTCTCAAGCCAATCGTTGTCATCAACAAGATTGACCGTGAGAATGCCCGTCCGCACAAGGTTCTCGATATGGTTTTTGAACTCTTCATGGAGCTCAATGCCACCGACGAGCAACTCGATTTTCCTCACATCTACGCCAGCGCCAAGCAAGGCTATGCGATGAACGAGGTGGGTGATCCTGCCGACAGCATGGAACCTCTCTACGAGGCCATCGTTAAGCACATCCCGCCGCCACCGGCTCCAACAGTGGATTTCTTCCGCATGTTGGTATCGAACCTCGATTACAGCGACTACCTAGGACGTATCGCCTACGGTCGCATCATCAGCGGTTCTGTGAAACTTGGTCAAACGATTGTTTGTATTCACCAAGGCGGCAAAAAAGAAAAAGGCAAAGTCACTGCGATCTTCTCGCACGAGGGTCTTGAAAAAGTCCAAGTCGAAGAAGCTTCAGCTGGCGACATTGTTGGGATCAGCGGATTTGAGGACGTCTTTATTGGCGAGACACTCACGGATACCGAGGAGCGTGAGGCACTGCCTTTCGTGGAGATCGATCCGCCCACGATTTCGATGAAGATTTGCGTGAATGACTCCCCTCTCGCTGGCCGCGAGGGTAAGCTTCTCACCGCCCGCCAAATCCGCGATCGTCTCATCAAAGAGACCCGTGGCAACGTATCCATCATCGTCAATGACACCGATGTGGCTGGCCACTTTGATGTGAAGGCCCGAGGTGAAATGCAAATTGCCGTGCTCGTGGAGCAAATGCGCCGCGAGGGCTTTGAGCTTCTCGTGTCACGTCCCGAGGTCATCTTCAAGCGCGCGGAGGACGGATCTGTCCTCGAGCCGCTCGAGTCCCTTTACGTCGACGTTCCTTCCGAGAATCTCGGCGATATCCTTCAGTCCCTTGCCGGACGCAAGGCTGAGATTGTGGACATGGTTCACAATCCGCACAGCGTTCTCGTTCAGGCCGTCATTCCAACACGCGGATTGATCGGTTTTGAGACGGATCTCGTCAACGTGACCAAGGGTCATGGCATCGCGAGCCATCTCTTCAAGGAATACGGCCCACACAAGGGCGACATTCCGAGCCGTGGAAACGGCGTGCTTGTCTCCATGGAAGCGGGTACCAGCATGGCCTATGCTCTCGCCACCATCCAAGAGCGCGGTCGTCTCTTCATTGGCGCCCAAGAGGAAATCTACGAAGGCATGATCATCGGAGAAAACTCCCGTCCTGACGATATGCCGGTCAATCCTTGCAAGGCCAAAAAATTGACAAATATGCGCAGTCAAGGTGACGGCAAGGGAATCTCACTGGCTCCTCCGATCGAGATGAGCCTAGAGCGTTCCTTGGAATACATCGCTCCCGACGAATACGTCGAAGCGACGCCCAAGTCCCTTCGCCTCCGCAAAAAAATCCTCGACGCGAACGCCCGCAAGCGCGCCGAGAAGTCGACCGCCATCTTCGCGTAAGCGAAGAAGGCAAGGACGTCACTTCAACACCTTGGGTCGCCTCGCCTAACGGCGGGGCGATCAGGTGTACTTCACTACTTCCTCAATGGTCGAGAGGCCTTCGTAAATGGATCGGAGTCCATCCTCGCGAAGGGTCACCATTCCGAGTTCAATGGCTTTTTGGCGTATGAGAATCCCGGGAGCGCGATTGTTGATCATTTCCCGAATCGGGTCGGAGATTTTGAGGAGTTCGTAAATGCCCTTGCGTCCCTTGTAGCCTGTCTGGTTGCAGTTTTCGCAACCTTTTCCATAATAGAAACTCTTGTCGCCGATGTCGTGGATACTTAAGCCGAGGGAGGCGAGAACTTGTTCGCTCGGCTCATAAGCTGTGCGGCAGGAGGTGCAGATTTTTCGGATGAGACGCTGGGCGAGCACGCATTCCAATGAGGCGGAAATCAGAAACGGCTCGATGCCCATATCCATCAGACGCGTCACCGCGCCAGTGGAATCATTTGTATGTAGGGTGGTGAAAACCAAGTGACCGGTGAGTGAGGCTTGGATGGCGATCTGAGCGGTCTCCATATCGCGGGTTTCACCGATTAGGATGCGATCCGGGTCCTGACGGAGGAACGCGCGAAGCACACGCGAGAACGTGAGTCCAATCGAGTCGTTGATCGGAACTTGAATAATGCCGTCGATTTCGTATTCCACGGGATCTTCCGCAGTCAGAAGTTTGGAATCAATGGTGTTGATTTTACGAAGGCAGGAATAAAGAGTCGTCGTTTTTCCCGATCCTGTCGGCCCGGTGACAATGAAAATGCCATTGGGTTTTTCGATCACCTCGAGAATGTAGGCAATCGTTTCGGCGGGCATCCCGAGTGTTTCCAAATCGAGGTTCACGCTGGACCGGTCGAGTACGCGCAGCACCACGCTCTCGCCGAAAGCGGTCGGAAGTGTCGATACGCGCAGATCGACCTGGCGACCATTGATGGTTCGCTGGATGCGGCCATCTTGGGGCAGGCGTCGCTCGGCGATGTTGAGGTTCGACATCACCTTCACGCGCGATATCACGGGCAGGGCAAGGCGGAAGGGGGGTGGATCCATTTCGTAAAGGGCGCCATCCACCCGATAGCGGATCTTGAATTCGGTCTCAAAGGGTTCGAAGTGGATGTCACTCGCCCTCGCAGCGATGGCCTTGTCGAGGATGACATCCACATACTTGATGATCGGGGCCGCGTTCGCTTCTGCTGTGACGGCTTGAAGATTGAAGGCGTCATCTTGGTTTTCATCGACGGTGATATCGTGACCGCTATCGAGTTGAGCCAGGATTTCGGCGATGCTGGAATCTTCCGATCCATAGTTCTCACGAATCAGATTCTGAACCCGTGAAGGAAAGGAGACGAGTTGAACGATCTCTCGGCCGAGTGCGAAGCGGATGTCTTCAATCGGGCGGGGGTTCAGCGGATCAATGAGAGCGACAAAAATGGTATTTCCCGAAGCGGCGATCGGGAGAACACCGTGAAGGCGAGCAAGACCGGAAGGAATGAGACTCAAGGTCGAGGCGTCCGGATGGAACTCTTGCAGGCTATAGGCTTCGACTCCCAGTGACTCGGCTAGGACTTGCTCAAATCCGTTTTCATCGACGATCTGGGCGTCGAGAATGGCTTGTTCTATGGGTTTGTGTTCGGTCTCTGAGAGTTGGACGAGTTGCTCTGCGGTCTCTGGGGTGATGAGTCCGCGCTCCAAGAAAATATCGGTGACATGACGGGCATCCATGGTGATTTACTCGAGATCCGACATGGTGGTGCTGATGACTTCGTCGGCGGTGGTCATGCCGGAGAGAACCTTGCGAACGCCGTCCTCGCGCAGGGTGCGCATGCCGAGTTCTCTGGCGCGTTGGCGGAGGGCTATGGTGGAGGCGTTGTTGTTGATCATGTTTCTCACTTCGTCATCGACAAGGAACATTTCAAAGATGCCCATCCGTCCGCGGAATCCTTTGCCGCGACACTTGTCGCATCCGATGGGTCGCATGACACTGGCCTGCTTCAGCATGCCGGGTTCGACTTGAAGGGCGCTCATCTCGTATTCGGTGAGTTCGCCCGCGGCCCTGCAGAACGTACAGAGTTTTCGGACCAGACGCTGGGCGACAACGGCCCGCACGGAACTGGAGACAAGGAAGGGCTTGATCCCGATATCCACGAGACGCGCAATCGCACTCGGGGCATCATTGGTATGGAGAGTGGAAAGAACCAAGTGGCCGGTGAGCGAGGCGTTCACGGCAATGCTGGCGGTCTCATAGTCGCGAATCTCACCGATCATGATAATATTCGGTGCTTGGCGAAGCATCGACCTGAGAGCGGCGGGAAACGTCATGCC
>CAIWSO010000472.1 GCA_903915315.1 uncultured Spartobacteria bacterium
CCTTGGACACCCGAGATTCTGGCTCAAGCGGAGGGTAAGCCGATTAAAAATATTCATGTTCGCGCAGGTGATACCACCGCGATTGGGGAACTGCTGTTGACCCGCTATGGACTCGAGGGGGGGCCGATTTACCAACTCGGGGCGGCCCTGCGGGCCATGGACAACCCTGCCATCGTGATCGACTTCAAGCCTGCCCATTCTCACGAACAACTTATGGCTAAGATGGAATCAGCTCGCCGGAATTTCCTGGAGGAAGCCCGTCAGCGCTGGAAGCTCAGTGAAGCCGTTGTGGCTATTCTTTCGCGGAAGTCGTGGGAAGATGCGGATTCGCTAGCCCGCGAAGCCAAGAACTGTGTGATTGAGCTCTCTGGCCCACGTCCACTCGATGAGGCGATCTCCTCGGCCGGTGGCATTCGCTGGAGTGAACTGAATCCCAACCTCATGGTCAAAAAACAGCCTGGCATCTTTGTCGCGGGAGAGATGATCGATTGGGAAGCTCCTACCGGCGGGTATCTGATGCAGGGTTGCTTTGCCACGGGCACTCGAGCCGCCACGGGCGCTGTGCAGTGGATACGAAAAGGCGCGGGTTCGACAGCCTAAGAAGGGCCAAAAAAATCATTGGGCTTCTTCGTTAAGCACGTCATTTTAAATCCATGACCATCGTTGTTTTTCTGATCACCGCCTTGCTCGCCATGAGTCCGATTTACGCGCAGGAACCAAGCGCCCAAGAGATCGTCGCTGCCGCCCGCCTCAATCCCATGGGACAGGAAATCACACTCAACGCCCAACTGCGGGCGGGATCGGTGAAGGTTCCATTTCAGATCGAGGTGAAAAACGGATCGATCCGTTATGGGTTCAGCAACCCCCAACAGGACATCATTCTGACGCTTGGTGAGGATGAGTCGAAACTCGAGGAATCTCTGGCGGATTCGAAATCACGTGTTCCTGTCGCCCGCTACGACGACTCTGTTCGCGGCGGGCTTATCACCTACGAGGATCTGGCGCTGCGCTTTCTTTACTGGAAAAATGCGCGTTTGTTGGGCGAGGAATCAGTCCGGTCCCGTCGGGCTTGGAAAATCGAAATTCCGGCACCGGGTAGCAGTTCCCAATATGGAGCGGTTCGCGTGTGGATCGATCGCGAGTCCGCTGCGCTTCTGCGCATTGAGGGCTACGATAAATCTGGTGCTCTCGCTAAACGCTTTGAAGTCGTATCCGCCCAAAAAATCGATGGTCAGTGGATGCTGAAACAAATGCGTGTCGAACGGATTGATCCGGAGAATCGAAAAACGACGGGCATCACCTATCTCGAGGTCCTAGGTCGTCACGAGGCCAGCAAGTCAGAGGCGAAATGAAAGTCCCTTTGCAGCAGAGTGGCGTAGATCTATAACAAAACAAGATGAGTCTTCTTTTTCTTAAGTTTGCCCTCGCTCTGGGAACTGGGATTGCGATCACAGCCTTGTTTTGAGGGGGTTTCGATACGCGGCTGACCCGCTCTGTATCACGGCGGTTGCGCTCTATGTGATCGAGCGCTGGGCCTTTCCCCATTCGGCCTTGCGGAGTTGGTTCTCCGATGTCCTGTTTTTGCCAGCAGCGGTTCCCGTATATCTCTGGTTCGAGAAAAAGCTCGGTTTGCGAACGCACGATCGCATCCCCTCCCTCGCGGAAGTCGGTGCGCTCTTTCTTGTTTGGTCGTTCGCCGCCGAAGTGGTCGCGCCACGCCTTTTCGAGCATTGCACGTCCGACCCGCTGGATGTTCTTGCCTATGCGGCGGGTGGGCTTTTTGCCTGGATTTGGTGGACTCGCTTTTAGCGACCCGAGGAAAAAGCAAACGCTTCGACACGGCGGGATTCACCCGTATCCGAATCCTTCTCGCCGGGCGGAGCTAACAACCATGTCCATGTGGCCGAAGGGGCCGGGAGTGGGAAATCGTGCAGGAGTGAGTGCCAAGTGGGATCGGGGTCGAGGCGACGAGCCGTGTCGGTGATCAGTATCGCGTTGCGGGATTGTCGGAGGAGATTCAAGTGGGCCGCATAAACGGCATGGATGGATTCGATGTGGCGGGAGTCGTTCTTGAAGCACGCAGCGTGAAGGGGCAGTTGGGAAAGGAGGCAACTTGATATGACCCAGTCCGCGCTGGAAACCAAGGCGACCAAATGAGGGCCGAGTTTGAGGGGGGATGTGGGCTCCGGTTCCGCCAGCATGCCGCTGAGGTCGGTGGTCACGAGACGAAGTCTTCCGAAAGAAAATAACGAACGGAGTTGGATTTCGATCGGATGAACGGCATCCACCAGCGTGATGAGGGAAAAGTTTTTTTGAAGGAACGCGAGGTCGATATCATTGAGGTGACCGCTGCCGAGGATTACACAATGCCGGGCGGAGGAGTCGGAGCGTTCCGTGTGCGAGGCCACGACGGCTTTGCAGGAATCCAGCTGCGGTTGCCAGGCAGCAGCGCAGCGGGATCGACGATGGCGAATGGCGATCTGCTCGGCAAGGAGTCCGCTACGGCGCGATGTCCAAGTCGCGGGAGTAATCGCCCATTCGAGAATTTCTAAAATCAAAACGCTCCGGGGGTAGTCGGTTTAGATATTGCCGCCGAGGAAGGTGTGGATGCC
>CAIWSO010000473.1 GCA_903915315.1 uncultured Spartobacteria bacterium
CGGATCGACTGGCTCGCCTTTATGCGCGAGTTGGTTCAAATCCATTTTCATGGACCATTCATTTTGGAAATTGCTAGCGGCAGTGATCCCGAGATCGTGATGGAACGGGCTAGAAAAGGTCGCTCCTATCTTCGCTCCTTGGCCCGCCGGATCGCGATGGAACCAACCGACATCGTTCCCCACGTTTGATCGGGCTCCTTAGGATTTGCTCACCACGAGGCTGCGCAGTTCGGTCATTTCCTCCATCGCATATCGCACTCCCTCCCGACCCGATCCACTTTGCTTCACCCCACCGTAAGGCATGTTTTCCACTCGGTATGTGGGCACTTGATTGACCATCACCCCGCCCACTTCGAGTTCCTCAAATGCCTGAATGGCCTTCGGGAGGCTGGAAGTAAAAACGCCCGCTTGGAGGCCAAATCGAGAGTCGTTGACCATGGCCAAAGCTTCCTCATAAGTCCCGTAATGTTGCAAAATCGCAAGAGGCGCAAAAGCCTCATCCTCGAGCGCCGAACATTCGTTTGGCACATTTTCCAGCAACACAGGTCCCAGTACAGAACGACCCTCGACATGACGAGGCGTGAGCAACTGCGCGCCTGCAGAAACCGCTTCGTCAATCCAGGTGAGAATTTTTTCGCGCGCGGCGGGGGTGATCATCGGGCCGACGATGGTTCCCGGATATGCCGGGTCTCCAGTTCGGATTTTTTCGTTGATGTGCGAGACGAGCGCGCCACGGAATTGGGTGAAGATCTCGCGGTTTACTAAAATGCGTTGGACGCTAATGCAGGATTGCCCCGCATAGCCAAAGGCCGCCGTGGCAATCTTGGGGATCGCTGCATGCCAGTCGCAATCCGGCTCGACGATCACAGCCGCGTTTCCGCCGAGCTCGAGTGCCGTTTTCATTTTCGACGCACGCGCCTTCAGCCGCCACCCTACATCTACACTTCCTGTGAAGCTGAGCATCTTGATACGCGGATCATCGAGAAGTGGCTCCACGAGATCATGGGCAAAGGGAACGACATTGATCTGCCCTGCAGGGACTCCCGCTTCATGCAGCACCTCAGCGAGCAGCAAGGCCGTGAGGGGAGTTTTCATGGCTGGCTTGAGAACCATGGTATTCCCTGTCGCCAAGCAAGGCGCCACCTTGTGCGCAACGAGATTGAGTGGGAAATTAAATGGTGTGATTCCGAGCAGAACCCCGATCGGAAATCGCCGCACGAGACCAAAATGCCCAACCCCCGGCGCACTCGCATCCATATTGATACCATGCCCTTCGTCTGCCAGAGCTAGAGCCGCGGCGAATCGGAAAGTGAGCGCCGCGCGCATCACCTCCGACTCGGCGTAGGTGACGGGTTTACCCGCCTCAGCGACGATCACATCGACGAATTCCTGACGACGATCAAGGATGAGGTGATGGATTTTCTCTAAAGTGGATGCGCGTGCATCCGCCGTGAGACGCCGAGTTTGCTGGAAGGCCGCATGGGAGCTGGCTACGGCGGATTCGACATCACCAGCACCGGCGACACAGATCTCCGCCAACTTCTCGCCGGACCAAGGGTTGTGAACCGATTCACAGGCGGTGGTTTCCACCCAGCATCCATCCAGATAAAATGGCTTCATAATTCAGATCCGTTCGACTTCACGTTTTTCCACAAAGATAGGCAAGCCCTCTCGGGAAAAACTGTTCATGAGTTCCTCGGGATCGAGTGCCTCTGGCATCATTACTCCACGCTCGGGAATTTTTCCCGTTGCGAGGAGGCGTGCCGTAATGGCGGGCGGAATGCCGGTCTGTACCAACGTGAGCGAGTAGCCGTATTTTTCGTATGTGTCGCGATGACTATCCATCGAGTAGACGAAATATTCCATGCGCTTGCGATCCTTCGTTCCACGCACTTCCGTACCCACGCAGGAATAGCCTTCGACTGTGGCTCCAAGCTGGGCGGGCTTTGGCAAATGCGCACTCGCGACACGCACGGGCGACACCTCCACTCCGTCCACCTTCACTTTTTTCCATGTGTCGAGATTCAGCAGTTGGAGGGTTTTAGAAATATTCACCACTTTGTCCGGCACGCTGTATTTGAAAACGGAATAGCGCACACCCTTGTCCACAAAGGGAGGGTAAACCC
>CAIWSO010000474.1 GCA_903915315.1 uncultured Spartobacteria bacterium
CGGCCTTGGTCTTTCACTTCCTCTTCACTGAAGCGGATGCTCATCCCCTCGTGGGTGATGAGGACGATTTCGTTGTGTCCGTCGGTGAGTTTGCAGTCGATGAGCTTGTCGCCCTCTTCGATCTTGATGGCAATGATGCCGCCCTTTCGGATGTTTTTAAAATCGTTGAGGTTGGATTTTTTCACAATTCCGCTGCGGGTCGCGAAGACAATGTGGAGGCCTTCGTTCCAAGTTTCGTCGTCTGTTTTTTGACCTTGGATGCGGATGGTGGCGGTGATTTTTTCGTCGCTGCGAAGCTCAAGGAGGTTGGCAATCGAGCGGCCTTTGCTGGCGCGTGAGCCTTCAGGTATTTCGAATACACGTTCGACATAGCAGCGACCACTCTCCGTGAAGAACATGAGGTAATCGTGCGTGGCGGCGGTGAAGAGATATTCGACGAAGTCACTGTCCTCTTCTTTTTCAGATTCGCGAGCCGTCATGCCGATCACGCCCTTGCCGCCGCGTTTCTGGGCGCGGAAGGCGCTGACGAGCGTGCGCTTGATGAATCCGTTGTGAGTGAGTGTGACGATCACGCCTTCGTTGGCGATGAGGTCTTCGATGGTGACTTCACCTTCGGCAGGAACAATCTGTGTGCGGCGAGGTGTGCCGTATTTGAGTTGGAGTGCTCGGAGTTCGTCTTTGATGATCGTGAGGACGCGTTTTTCTTTCGCAAGAATATCCATCAGATCTTTGATGGTGGCGATGAGAGCGTCGTATTCCTGCTTGATGCTATCGCGCTCGAGACCGGTGAGTTGGTACAGGCGGAGATCGAGGATGTGGCCGACTTGTTTCTCGCTGAAGCGGTAGTGTCCGTCTGCAACGCGAGCCTCGCTGCGAATGAGGATCCCGAGGCCTTCTACGGCTTTTCTCGTCCAGGAGAGGGCGAGGAGTTTGGACTTGGCATCATCGCGATCGCGCGAATCACGGATGATTTTGATGAAGTCGTCGAGATTCGCGAGCGCGATGAGGAAGCCTTCGAGTTTCTCAGCTTCGACTTCGGCTTGGTCGAGGAGGTAGCGTGTGCGGCGGAGGATGACTTCGCGGCGGTGCTCGATGTAGCTCGTGATGGCGTCCTTGAGCGAAAGTAACTTTGGCTTGCCGTGGTCGATGGCTAGCATGTTCGTACTGAAGGAGGATTCCAGCGCGGTATGCTTGTAGAGATTGTTGATGATGACCTTAGGGTTGCCATCGCGTTTGAGGTCGATGACGACGCGGGTGTCCTCGGCGCTCTCATCGCGGACATCGCTGATGCCGGTGAGAACTTTTTCGTTCGTGAGGTCGGCGATGCGCTTCACGAGATCCGCGCGATTCACGTTGTAAGGGATCTCGGTAATGATGATCTGCTCACGTCCGCCTCGGACTTCGGTGACGCCTACGCGCCCGCGCACCTTTACGGATCCTCGACCTGTTTCAAAGTATTGTTTGATTCCGTTCGTGCCCTGCAGGAGACAGCCTGTCGGAAAATCGGGTCCCTTGATGTGCTCCATGAGCCCCTCGATTGAGATATCGGGGTTCTCAATTTGGGCGCAGATACCGTCGATGCATTCACTGAGATTGTGGGGCGGGATGTTCGTGGCCATGCCCACGGCGATGCCTGTGCCGCCATTGACGAGGAGGTTCGGAAATGCCGCTGGAAAAACGGTGGGTTCCTCGCGGGTTTCGTCGTAGTTCGGACGGAAGTCGACGGTGCCCTTGTCCATGTCGGTCATGAGAGCGGCGCCGAGATGTTGGAGGCGGGCTTCCGTATAACGCATCGAGGCGGGCGGATCGCCTTCCACGGAACCGAAGTTACCTTGTCCGTCGACGAGCATTTCGCGCATCGCCCATGGTTGCGCCATGTGAACGAGGGTCGGGTAGATTGCTTGGTCACCGTGCGGATGGTAGTTACCCATCGTCTCACCGACGATTTTCGCGCACTTGAGGTGTTTGCGGTTCGGTTGGACACCGAGTTCATTCATCGCAAACAGA
>CAIWSO010000475.1 GCA_903915315.1 uncultured Spartobacteria bacterium
ACGGCGGATCAGACGGCCAGCGTCCACGTTTACGATTTCCCACGCGATTACCCTCTGCACATTCAAGGGTTTGAAAGCAAAGTCCAAGCACTCGCTTTTTCCGCAGATGGCACGCGCTTGGCCACGGGTGGCAGTCCGGTCGTCACGGTCTGGCCCTGCACGGGAAAAAAAGGCCCCGAGGGAGCCAAGCCAATCCAAGTCGAAGGCCATGACCTCGATGTTTGCGCGGTCGCTTTCTCTCCACTCACCGGTCAACTCGCGACCGGCGATGAATCCGGCACACTGCTTGTGATTGCGTTTGAGACCGGTCAATTCCGCCGCAAGCGCTCCCGACTGGCATCAGGTATTAGCGCGCTCGCCTGGCACCCCACCTTGCCTCTTCTTGCCATCGGCCATGTCGATGGCGAGGTGATGCTCCTTTCACTGGCCTAGGGAACCGATTTTGGAAGACCGCACATTCCCAATGCGAAAAAGCCTTATCCACACCGCGCTCGCCGGTTTTTTGTTCTTGGCCTTTGCGGAATTCGCTGCCGGAGTTGCCACCCCAAGCGAGGTGAACGCCGCTTTTGGAGTGGAAATCTTGACCGATGAAAACCTTTGGGATGACGATGTGTCCGCTCTCGCCGAAAGACTGGAATGGCCGCTGGAATCCCAGACCTCGACCGACGCGAGTTACCGCAAGTATCCGGATTCCAGCGACCGCTTGATCGGTTGCCGGTCTTATTCCAATGCGCTCTACGGTGTGATGGGGCGGGTGTCCGGAATCTCACTCCTCTTTGCCAACAAGGGCGATGCTGTGGATGCACTGAAGGAGGACGCCAATGCCCGTGAAGCTCGCGAGGTGAAAGACCAGATTCGGGATTATAAAAAAGGCATTCAGGATGATAAAAAAAATCTCACACTGGCCCTCACGAAACTTTTTGGCGAACCTGTGCCTGATCGCTTCGGCCAAGGAAGACAGACGACGGAAATGGTGAAGCGCTGGGACTGGAACGGCCACTCGTTTCTCCTAGCTGCGCCTCGTGACGAATATGTGGCCATTCGCATCATGCCTGTCGAATCGGCGAAGGCGGGAGGCCGCACGCGCACTTCGGATGCGGAGATGAAGTCACGCGTGGAATCCCGCGTGGAAAAACGCCCCAATGGTGATGTGATCCTAAAGGAAATCGCCATGGTCAACCAAGGTCCCAAGGGCTACTGCGTCCCGGCGACTTGGGAGCGGGTCATGCGATATATGGGAGTTCCCGCCGATATGTATGTGCTCGCTATGGCTGGCGAGAGCGGTGCTGGAGGCGGCACATCGCTGGAAGCTATTAGTGAAGGAGCGAGGCAATCCATCATCAACTCGGGTCGCCGTGTCGTACTGGAACAGGTGAAATTCGACGCGCTGTCGATGGCGAGATACATCGACAAGGGCCTGCCTATCATTTGGGGAATGTTTTCCACAGAGGAGTTCAACGCCGCTGCAAACTCGCGCCAAGCGGCCAGAGCCGGAGAGCCCGATCCCGCCACTTGGAAAAAGGAACTTGCCGAAGCGCGCAAGTCTGCGAGGAAATTCCATGCAGATAAGTCGAAGGCGCACGTCTGCCTGATCATCGGTTACAACAAGCAGACCGGTGAGGTCGCGCTGTCCGATTCGTGGGGACCCGCCTTCGCTGAGCGCTGGGTCACCTTCGAGGAGGCCAAGGCCGTCAGCCAGGACGCATTTTACGTTATTCATTTTTAAAAAAATCCATGCAATCCCATTCCAAGTTTGAAATCTCCGATGCCAGCGAACTCTACAATATCGAGCGCTGGGGCGGCGGATACTTCGGCATCAATCCCTCCGGCAACGTCACCGTTTATCCGAAGCGCAATGGAGAGCAAATCGACCTCATGGAGGTGGTCGCGGAGGCCCGGCATCGCAAACTCGCTTTCCCTCTCGTCGTTCGGTTCCACGACCTTCTGCGCGATCGCGTAGAAACAATCAACAAGGCGTTCGCAAACGCGATCCGCGAAATGGGCTATGGAGCGGAATATCGCGGTGTTTTCCCCATCAAGGTCAACCAACTCCGTGAGGTTGTGGAGGAGATTTTGGACGCTGGCAAACCATGGCATTTTGGCATCGAGGGCGGTAGCAAGCCCGAGCTTCTCGCGGCGCTGGCGATTCATACGGATCCCGAAAGCCTGCTCATCTGTAACGGATATAAGGACACGAGCTTCATTCGCAGCGCGCTCATCGGCCGCAAGCTGAACAAAAAAGTTATCCTCGTTGTGGAAAAGCTTGAGGAGCTCAGCCACGTTCTTCGTGTCTCGAAGGAAATGGGCGTCGAGCCGATGATCGGTCTCCGTGTGCGGTTGCTCTCGAAGGGCGCCGGAAAATGGGCCACGAGTGGTGGCGAAAATGCTAAGTTCGGACTTTCCACGGCCGAACTCGTGGAGGCCAGCGATATGCTGCATGCGGCTGGTCTAGCGCATTGTCTGAACTTGGTGCATTTCCACGTCGGATCCCAAGTGCCGGACATCGTCACAATCAAACGCGCCGTTCGCGAAGCCGCCCGTTTTTACGCGAAGCTCTCCAAGATGGGGCATGACCTTGGGTATCTCGATGTCGGTGGCGGTCTCGGAGTCGACTACGACGGCTCACGAACGACCTTTGATAGCTCAATGAACTATTCGCTCGAGGAATACGTTCGCGACATCGTTTACACGGTGAAGGAAGTGTGTGATTCGGAATCCGTCGCGCATCCGACGCTCGTGAGCGAGAGCGGTCGCGCCATCGTCGCTCAACACTCGGTCCTCATTGTGGAAACATTCGGCGCCATCGAAAAAACCGGCCGCACCCCGCTCCCCGTCGCGCAGGAGGGAGACCCCCAACTCGTAACGGACATTTTAGAAATCCACGGCAACCTCTCGCCCCAAGACCGACTCGAAAATCTGCACGATGCTCAGGAAATGCGTGAGCGCGCCCAGTCGATGTTCGATCTCGGACTCCTCGACCTCCGAGCCAAGGCGAAGATTGAAACCGTTTATTGGCAGATCGCCGCCGCGATCGTGGAGCTTTTCCGCGATGCTGAACACATCCCCGAGGAAGTTCGCGAAATCGAAATCGCCCTCGGCGACCAATACCTCTGCAACTTCTCGGTTTTCCAATCGCTCCTCGACCATTGGGCGCTCGGACAGCTTTTTCCCGTCATGCCGATCCACCGCCTCAACGAACGTCCCGACC
>CAIWSO010000476.1 GCA_903915315.1 uncultured Spartobacteria bacterium
CGAAGCGCACTTTGTCGCTACCCATGGCTTCTTGTAGGTTCCGCACCGGCCCCTCGCAGAAGTAGAGGCAAAACATCGAACCAATGCGTTTGAACGTGCATGGTAGTCCGCGAATCGCCTCCCGCGCGGCGGACTCGAAAGCAGCGCCGGTTTTTTCCAACTGCGCCCAACCATCGATGCGCTCCATTTCGCGGAGTTGGGCAAGCCCCGCCGCCATGGCGATCGGGTTGCCGGAAAGCGTGCCTGCCTGATAGACGGGGCCGTCAGGCGAGAGTTGATCCATGATTTCCGCACGACCGCCGAAGGCTCCAACAGGCAATCCGCCGCCAATCACTTTTCCCATGGCGGTGAGATCGGGCTTAATCTGAAAGACCTCCTGCGCCCCACCACGTGCGAGGCGGAATCCGGTCATCACTTCATCGAAAATCAAAACCGTTCCCATCTCGGTACAGAGAGTTCGCAATGTCTCCAAAAACCCCGGCTCGGGCAGATACAATCCCGCATTCGCCGGCACGGGCTCAAGAATCAAGGCGGCTATCTCGCTGGGATTCGCCTCGAAGGCCGCACGAACCGCATCGGCATCGTTATACGGGACGGTGATCGTCAGTCGGGCCAACTCGGCAGGCACTCCAGCGCTGTCCGGATGGCCATGCGTGAGCGCGCCACTCCCAGCCTTCACCAATAGCGAATCCACATGCCCATGGTAGCAGCCCTCAAACTTGAGAATCTTCGAGCGTCCGGTGAAACCTCGCGCCAACCGGATACAGGACATCGTGGCCTCGGTGCCGCTGTTCACCATGCGCACTTTTTCGACCGAGGGAACAAGTCGGCAGATGGTTTCTGCCATTTCGACCTCGAGCGGATTCGGCGTTCCGAAGCTGAGTCCGCGCAGAGCGGTTTCCCTCACCGCCTCGATCACCGCCGGAGCAGCGTGACCCAAAATCGCTGGCCCCCATGTGCCCACATAGTCGATTAACTCACGGTCATCAACCGTTGTGAGACGCGATCCCGAGGCCGATTTCACAAAGAACGGCTCGCCACCCACACCTCGGAATGCACGCACGGGCGAATTCACACCGCCCGGAATTCTTTTTTTGGCGGACTCGAAAAGCAATTGGGATTGATTCATAGAAAAACGAAGCTCCGCCAAGGGCGCGAACGCTTTTGAACATTGACAGAGGAATGAGGAAATACAAGATCACCCTTGTTCTGCCTTGCGATGCGGGCGTTTGAAAATGGCCGCTTCGAAGTCACAAAAGCCGGACCGAGCCCGATAGCGGGATGATTTTGTTACCTGAAACTTAAATAATGAGCTCGATTAAAATCGACCCTTCTCTTCACCTCGAAAAAAAGCCCGATTGGATCAAAGTCCGCTTGCCGTCGAATCCTGTTTTTTTCTCTACGAAGGATCTGATTTCCGACCTTCGCCTCCATACCGTCTGCGAGAGTGCCCAGTGCCCAAATCGCTGGGAGTGCTGGAGCGGGGGCACTGCCACGTTTATGATCGCCGGCGATCGCTGCACCCGTGCCTGCGGATTTTGCGCGGTGGATACAGCCAAACCTTTTCCCCTCGAGCAGGATGAACCCCAACGCGTAGCCGAAGGCGTCAAGCGACTCGGGCTTAAACATGTCGTGATCACTGCCGTAGCCCGCGATGATATGCCTGATGGCGGTGCGGACCACTTTGGAAAAACCATCGAGGCGATTCGTGCCCTTGACCCCAAAATCGTCATAGAAGTTCTGGTGCCCGATTTTAATGGCAAAGACGATTCCCTCAAGCGGGTCCTCGATGCCGGTCCTGATGTGTTCAACCACAATCTAGAAACAGTCGAGCGGCTCACACCACTCGTCCGCTCCCGCGCGAAGTATCAACTCTCGCTCGACTTCCTCAAACGCGCCGGCGAACTCCGCCCCGATATCAAAACCAAAAGCGGCATCATGCTCGGCTTGGGCGAACAGGAAAATGAGCTTTTCCAATCACTGGATGACCTCCGCGAGGCAGGCGTCTCGATTCTCACGCTCGGCCAATATCTCCGCCCTACTCCGAACCATCTTCCTGTTGTGGAATACATCCGCCCCGAGACATTTGAGCTCTATGGAACCATTGCCCGGAACAAGGGTTTTGAATTCGTAGCCAGCGGACCACTCGTCCGCAGCTCGTATCACGCGGCGGACTTCAATCCCATCGTCCGTTGAACTGGAAGATCATCGCGGCCGGGAAGCCCGCGCTGGCTTTCGCCCGTCTAGGCATCGAAGAATATCTCGGACGCCTCGGCGCGATCACCAAAGTGGAAACCCACTTTGTCAAAACCGGCGCCGGGCTCCACGACCGCATGCTCACTCTCTCCGAGGGTTGCCATCGCATCCTGCTCGATGAGCGCGGCAAACAATTCACCAGCCGTACTTTTGCCGCAGGAATCCAAAAACTCGAAAACCAGTCGATCTCGCGCTGCGCACTCCTCGTCGGCGCCTCCGACGGATGGGACGAACCCATGCGAAGCCGCGCGAATCTCCTCTGGGCGCTGGGCACACTCACCCTCCAACACGAACTCGCTCTCGTCGTCGCCCTCGAGCAGATTTACCGCGCTCACATGATCCTCGCGGGCGCTCCCTACCACCGCGACTAACCCCCTTTTTAATCCGACCCAGATAAAGAGACGAGGGATCGTTGACCCGTGGCAGCTCGGCTGTTAAAGGTTTGGGCTTTTCATGAGCGGATACAAAGACACCATCAATCTCCCAAAAACCGATTTTCCGATGAAGGCCGGTCTGGCGCAACGCGAACCCGAAATGCTCGCCAATTGGGAGTCGGCCGGACTCTACCAAAAAATTCAGGAAAACCGGAAAGACGCGCCCCTGTATTTGCTGCACGACGGCCCTCCGTTCGCTAACGGCGACGTACACATGGGCACCGCTCTCAATAAGATTCTCAAGGATTTCGTCATCAAATCCCGCACGATGGCTGGCTTCCGCGCCCCATTTGTTCCGGGCTGGGATTGCCATGGTCTTCCGATCGAATTCCGCGTGGTGAAATCCTCGGCAGGCCTGAAGCCCGCCGAAGTCCGCCGTCGCTCGGAGGAATACGCCCGCAAGTTCATCGATATCCAGCGCCGTCAATTCCGCCGCCTCGGTGTGCTTGGTGATTGGGAGAACCCCTACCTCACGCTCGATCCCTCCTATGAAGCCGGGATGATTCGTTCCTTCGCCCGCTTTGTGGAAAAAGGCCTCGTTTATCGCAAAAAAAAGCCAGTCCTTTGGAGCACCGGCGCTCAAACTGCCCTAGCTGAGGCCGAAGTGGAGTATCAGGATAAAACATCGCCCGCCGTCTATGTCCTCTTCCCGATTGTCACAGGCGACCTAGCAGGCAAGGCCTCGGTGGTCATCTGGACGACTACACCTTGGACGCTTCCCGCGAACCTCGCCATCGCCGTCAACGCCGGCGTGAATTACGCCGCCGCCCGAGTGAATTTGGCAGGCGAGGAAAAAACCATCGTTCTCGCAGAAGCCCTGCTCGAGTCGTTCTGCACCTCGACCGGCGCAGTGAAGATCTCAGTCGATTCGACTTTTGTAGGCTCCTCGCTGGACGGCGTGGAAGCTCAGCATCCGTTTCTCGATCGCCATGCCACCATCCACACGGCCTCTTTTGTGACGCTCGACGCCGGCACCGGTTGCGTTCACATCGCCCCCGGCCATGGCGAGGATGACTACCAACTCGGCATGCAGCACAATCTCCCGCTTCTGTCTCCGGTGGACGACCACGGTTGCTACACCGAGGAATGCGGACTTCCCGAACTGGTTGGAAAAAACGTTTTCGAATCCAACGAAGCGATCATTGCGATCCTGACATCCAAGGGCGCCCTCGCTGGTCGTGAAAACCACGAGCATTCGTATCCCCATTGCTGGCGCTCGAAGTTGCCGGTGATCTTCCGTGCGGTAGAACAATTTTTCATTCGGATCGACCTCATCCGCAGCCAGGCGCTCGCGGAGGTGGATTCCGCCAAATGGCTTCCACATTGGGGGCGCAACCGCATCCGTGGCACGGTGGAATCCCGCCCAGACTGGTGCATCTCGCGTCAGCGCACCTGGGGTGTGCCACTCCCCGTTTTCTACGATGCCCAAGGCGCACCGATCCTCGACCCTGCCGTCATCAACAAAGTGGCCAATATTTTTTCCGAGCGCGGTACGAATTCCTGGTTCGAACTCGACGATACAACGTGGTCCGGACTGGTGGGGCTTCCAGAAGGAACCACTCGCCGCAATGACACACTCGACGTGTGGATGGATTCCGGTCTCAGCCACGAAACCGTCATGCGCCAGCGCCCAGAACTCGGCTTTCCCGCTGACCTCTACATCGAGGCCACTGATCAGCATCGGGGATGGTTCCAAAGCTCGCTCATCACATCCGTCGCTCTCAATGGATGCGCTCCCTACCGCGCCGTTCTCACCCACGGATTCGTGATGGATGTCGATACGCGCAAGAAAATCTCCAAGTCCGCAGCCGGAGGATACCAGAAGCCGACTGACGCCGATCACTATGTGAACAAATACGGCGCCGATCTCCTGCGACTCTGGGTGAGCAGCGTGAACTTTACCGACGACGTCCCATTCTCGGAGGAAATCTTCACCCGTCTGAGTGACTCCTACCGCCGCGTTCGCAACACGCTTCGCATCCTTCTAGCCAACCTCCACGACTACGATGCCGCGCAAGCCCCCGCGCCCGAGACCCTCACTTTTGTGGACCGCTGGATTTTGGCACGCCTGCAGGAAGTCGTCACCACCTGCCTCGATGCCTACGAGAAACTCGAGTTCCACCGCGCCTATCACACGATCAATCAATTCTGCGCCGTCGACCTCAGCAGTCTCTATGTGGATATCACTAAAGACCGTCTCTACTGCGATCTCTCCGCCTCCCCACGCCGCCGTGCCACGCAATTCGCGATGCACCGGATCTTTGACACACTCGTCCGCCTGCTCGCCCCGATCTTGGCTTACACCGCCGACGAGGCATGGGGATATTTTCAGCCCGATACTTCCGTCCATCTCCAGGATTTCCCGAAACCCGATCCCGTCTTCACCAATGCGGAGACCGTCGCCACCATGGAGCAACTCCTCCAAATCCGTGGCCGCATTGCGCAGTCGATCGAGAAAATCCAAAAAGGCGGCGACATCGGCAGCGCCCTCGAAGCTCGCGTGAAGCTCTCCTCCCCCGCCGAGGAATTTGCGATGCTCACTCCGCTGAAAACGGAGTTGGAGGAAATCTTCATCCTCAGTGATCTGGAGATCATCTCCGACGAAACCGCCTCCGCCGATGTCACAAAAACGCCTGCGGCCCGCTGCGAGCGTTGCTGGCGTCACCGTCCAGAGGTTGGCTCGAGTGCCGCTCATCCAACGCTTTGCCTCCGCTGCGAGCAAGCTCTGCCAGCCATTTCATGAAGTTGCTCCTTTTCCTCACACTCCCGCTCTACCTACTCGACCAAGCCACCAAGTGGCTTGTGCTTCGGTTCATCGGGACGGACGACATGATTCCAGTCATCCCTGGTTTTTTCAATCTCGTCCAAGTCCATAATACCGGCGCGGCATTTGGAATGCTGAAGGACAACAACCTCTTCTTCGTTATCCTCGCGAGTGTCGCTTTGGGTGCGTTGGCGTTTTTGGCCAGACGTGGAGCCTTCACTGACACACCCACACGCATCGGCGCCGCGCTACTTGTCTCTGGCATCCTCGGCAATCTCACCGACCGCCTCCTCCACGGATTCGTCATCGATTTTCTCGACGTCATCCTTCCTTGGTATGGTCACTGGCCCTCCTTCAACGTAGCCGACTCCGCCATCTGCATCGCCGCATTCCTATTCCTGATCTCCGGATTCAAATCCGAAAAACAAAAAACCTGATTTCAATCGCCTGAAGCGGATTTGTGTTGGGATTATTTCGGAGTGTTTTCTCTCACGGAGGCACAAAGACACAGAGGTTAGGGATCGATGGAACCGTTGATGGTTCGGGTGATTCCGTCGCGCATGAGGGCTTCTCCAAAATTCAGGAGATATCCGAGTTTGAGGCCGGTGAGTCGGAGGTAGGTCAGCAACTGCTTTTTGTGGGCAGGAGTGACTCGTTCGATTGACTTCAATTCCACAATGACGAGTTCTCCAACGATAAGATCGGCGCGGAAGCCTTCGCTGAAAGTCTCTCCTTGGTATTCGATGGACACGCCGACCTGTCTTTGCACCATCAGACCTCTGCGTTCAAGTGACCGCGCCAAAGTCACTTCGTAAACCGTTTCTAGCAATCCGGGACCAAGATTCCTGTGCAGTTCCACCGCACAATCCACGATGATCGTTCCGATATCATTCTCCTTCATCTCCGTGTCTTTGTGCCTCCGTGAGAGACTGTCTTTTCCCTACTTCGCCTCGGCAATCAACTGCCTCAACACAAACGGTAGGATGCCGCCGTGGCGGTAGTAGTCGACTTCGATAGGCGTATCGATGCGGAGTTTGACTTGGTGGGATTCCTTGGTGCCGTCCTTGCGGGTGATATGAAGAGTCACATCTTGGCGGGGTTGGATGCTGTCGCTGAGGCCGGTGATATCGTAAGTCTCAGTGCCGTCGAGGTTGAGCGTTTTTGCACTGACACCCTCTAGGAATTGAAGCGGTAGGACACCCATGCCGACGAGGTTTGAACGGTGGATGCGCTCGAAGCTTTCGGCCACGACGGCTTTGACGCCAAGGAGGCGGGTGCCTTTGGCGGCCCAGTCGCGACTGGAACCGGTGCCGTATTCTTGTCCGGCGAAGACGATGAGCGGGGTGCCGGCGGCTTGGTATTTCATGCAGGCATCGTAGATGCTCATTTGCTCACCCGTCGGCTGGTGGATGGTGAGTCCCCCTTCCACGCGAGTGCCGTCGGCTTTCGCGGGGATCATGAGATTTTTGATCCGGACGTTGGCGAAGGTGCCGCGGGTCATGACGCGGTCGTTACCGCGACGACTGCCGTAGCTATTGAAATCCACAGCTTCGATTCCCTGCTCAACGAGGTATTTTCCAGCGGGTGAGCTGGCCTTGATCGCACCGGCGGGCGAGATATGGTCCGTCGTAACTGAATCGCCGAAGATACCCATCGGGCGAGCGCCCTTGATGTCGGAGATGGTTCCGGCGGACATACCGAAGTTTTGAAAGAAGGGTGGCTCCTGAATGTAGGTGCTCTTGGCATCCCAATCGTAGATCTGTCCGATGCTGGACGGCACTTCGTTCCACTTGGGATTTTGATTTGCAAAACCGGTGTAGAGTTTTTGGAAAACTTCAGGCTTGAGCGCGGCCTGCATTTCGTTGCGGATCTCCTCAAGGCTGGGCCAGATGTCCTTCAGGAAAACATCAACGCCGTCTTTGTCTTTGGCGATCGGTTCCTTGGTGAGATCGATGTCCACACGGCCGGCGAGCGCGTAGGCGACGACGAGCGGGGGCGACATGAGGAAGTTGGCGCGGATGTTTTGGTGAATGCGGGCCTCAAAGTTGCGGTTGCCAGAAAGGACGGCGGCGGTGACGAGGTCGTTCTCCACGATGGCGCTTTCGATTTCGGGAGCGAGCGGGCCGGAGTTGCCGATGCAGGTCGTGCAACCGTAGCCGACGATCTGGAAGCCGAGTTGGTCGAGGTAAGGCTGGAGGCCGGTGGTCTCGAGATAATCCTTCACCACGCGGGAACCGGGTGCGAGGGAGGTCTTCACGGCGGGATCGACGCGAAGGCCGCGGCTGGCGGCTTTTTTCGCGAGGAGTCCGGCGCCAATCATCACGCTCGGGTTGCTGGTGTTCGTGCAGCTCGTGATGGCAGCAATCAGGACCGAACCATTGCGAAGATGGAGATCCCCTTTCGCGTGAGCACCGGTGATGGCATCCGGCGTCGGGCGGTCATTGAC
>CAIWSO010000477.1 GCA_903915315.1 uncultured Spartobacteria bacterium
AGTTCGAAGAGGGGGGCGAGGTGTTTCTGAAGGACAACGGTGTTTTTGTCCAGATTCCAAGAGTCTCGGGAAGTGAAGATGCCCCGGCTATCTTGAAAGTTACTTTCTACGCAAAGGCCGGGAATGACGCCACGCGCTATCTTTATGTCGGTCGTCTCTATGGCGGAGGAAACAAGCATAAGCTTCCCATCAGTCCGGATTGGCAGCGGTTCGAGGTTGAGATTTCAGCGCCCCACGACACGTCGGGTATCATCTTCTGCCCCACCAATGAGAAAGGCACCCAACCGGCGGAGGGGGAGGTGCTCCTTGACGAAGTCACGGTCGAAAATGTCGGCATGGCAGGTCAATAACCCCGACGCCACCTTATGAAAAACAAGCTATTTGTTACGGCCCTCCTGCTCGGAGCGCTCTGCTTCAACGCCCATGCCCAGCAGATGGGCGAGTATTTCAGCGAGGAACAGAACCTGCCGACTTCTGATGCAGCGCTGATGAAGCAGTTACCGTTCGCGTATTATCCCTCGCAGGACAAACTCGAGGTAGCGATGCAAGTAGACGAGGCACTCGCGGCCAAGGCTGGCTGGACCACTGGCGCCACCTCCCCACGCACGGTTGTAGTTCGCATCATTCCACTCGCTCACGACTCCAAACCCATCGAGGTCGGAACGATCACGCTGAATGATGCCGGTTTCGCGCGTAAGCTTCTCCCGGTTCCCGAGATTCCGGAGGGCGAGTATGCGGTGGAATACCAATTCGGCGCGGAAACGATTCGATCTCCGAAGACATTCAAGCGCCTCCATTTTCCTTGGGAGACCGAAAAAATCGCCGATAACCACACAGTCTATGCACCCTTCGTTCCCGTCACGGTTGACGGGAATCGCGTGAGCGTCGTGGGACGCTCCTACACGATCAACGCCCAAGGGCTCTTCGACAGTGTGGTGAGCCTCGATCGCGAGTTGCTCGCCCGCCCGATGAGTCTGCGCTTGGAGACTGAGAGCGGCGAAAGCAAATGGACGATGGGCGCAGTGGAGGGCAAGGCTCTGCATCCCGACCTCGCTGTCTTCATTGGTGAGGTCAGCTCGGCCCAGCTTCGGGTCAGGTCCGAAGTGAGGGTCGAGGAAGATGGTTCCGCGAAAGTCACTCTGCGCCTCTCGCCGGGAGAGAAGGGCGGTAAGGTCCGCGCCCTCACGCTGGAGATTCCTATCAAGGAGGACGAGCATACGCTTTTTCACTTTGTCGGGGATAACTCGATGCGCAACAACTACGGCGGAAGGCTTCCCCGTGGCGGTAAGATCGTGTGGGATACCACCAGTCAGTTGCCCAGCCCGATCGTCTGGAAAGCGGAACCTGGTCCGAATGACGGCGTGCTCTGGGATTCCACCAAGGTCAAACAATGGAATAACCCGCAGAAAGCGGATTGGCGACCATTCGTGCCCTACATCTGGTTCGGAGCCGAGGAACGCGGCCTGGCCTGGTTCGCCGAGAGCGAGAGCGGATACTTCATCGGCGATAAGCCAATCCAGGAAATTGAGCGTCGGGGCGATACCGTCATTCTGCGAGTTCGCCTCATCGGAAAACCCGTTACCCTAGAGAAGGAGCGCACAATCGTCTTCGGACTAATGGCGAGTCCCGGTAAGCCGCTGCCAAAGAATTGGCGCGAACATTTAGTCGCCAGCGGCATCGGCCCCGTCCTCTGCTGGGGTGGCTGGGGTTGCGCCAGCAAATATCCCGATCAAGGGGATTACTCGATCGTGGATAAAATCCAGGAAGGCCGTAAAACCGGCAAAGTGGACCAGGCCTGGTTCGAGGAGCGGGCCAAAAACCTCCTCTGGCCGGATCGTAAAATTCAGGACGACCCGAAAGCGAAATCCTGGCTCGAAAGCGTTCTCTTTTTTGCCAATCGTGCGGCCACGGATGACCCCGCGAAATCCCGGAAATCGTTTGGCGTCTATTTTGAGGAACACGCTACAGACATCCGCATCCCGGAGTGGGAGGTCTATCAGGATGAGTGGGCCAGCATCGAGTTTCCCCGCTTCCAAACCAAGAAGGGCAATTGGGGTGTTTTCTCCCCGAGTTACCATGACTTCAGCCTCTGGCACGCGAACCAGTGGATGAGCCGCGGCGTGAGCCTCTACTTCGATAACACCAACCCCAAACGCAGCTACAGCGAGCGCTTCGGTCCCGCCTGGCGGACCGATGATGGCGAGTTACGCTTCGGCACGGCGATCTGGGGACCTCGTGAATACTACAAGCGCATCTGGAAACTCATGGCGGATTGGAATGCCAAAGGCGCGCCGTATCCGCTCGATGTGACCTACCACACCACCAATACGGAAACACTCCCGATCAACACCTGGTGCTCCGCGCTGCTCGATCATGAGCAGTCGGCCTATCGCAAGCGCGAAGGCACCCGCACAGCGGAAGAAGGAGTCGGATTAGTGAGGCCCAAAAACATGAGCGAAGAGGAGTGGTTAGAGGCAGACCTCCCATGGCCGGCCGATCACACCCGCGCCGTCACGATGCGTCGGCAGTCGGGCAGTATTCCGCTCATGCTCGACACCCTTCGCGGCGGCAACCGGCATCGTTTCTATGACAAAAAGGATCCGCGCACGGTGCTCGCGAACTGGGGGATGCGCATGGTTCATGAAATTCCAGATTTTATGCCGAGGGAACGCGATCTCTCGCTGAAATACGACCAAGCCTTCCGCGCCTTCGGCTATCCTGCCAAGACCACGAGCGGCAATTATTGGGAGGAAAAAACGGCGGTCGTCGTGGAGGACGACTCGATCAAATGGATTTACCTTACTCGTGAGGAATCTCCCAAGGGCCTGCTCCTCCTGCAAAGCTACAATCCAGACGCAGTGACGACGACGATCTCCGTGCCAGGCGCAAAACAATTAGTGGACATCGAGACGGGTGAATCCATCCCGCTTTCTAAAACGCATTCCGCTCAGGTCTCAATTCCCGCATACTACGGGACGCGCATGTTTATCGTGGCCAACGAAGATGGGCCAGCTCCAATCAAAAAATGAAGAATCAACATCATCAAATCAGCGCCGATTTTTGCATCGTCGGCGGAGGTCTCAGCGGCGTGTGCGCTGCGCTTGCCGCTGCGCGGAATGGCGCCTCGGTCGTGCTCATCCAAAACCGCTCCGTGCTTGGCGGTAACTCATCGAGCGAAATCCGCATGCACATCGTCGGAGCAAATTTCCGGCGCCCTGGTGCCCGCGAATCCGGCCTCATCGAGGAACTCCGCCTTGAGGACGCCGTGCGCAATCCCATGCGCAGCCCCGCGATGTGGGATGTGCTTCTCTATGAAAAGGTCAAGGCCGAGCCGAATATCACGCTGCTGCTCGATACGGAATGCACGGGCTGCGAGGTGGAAGA
>CAIWSO010000478.1 GCA_903915315.1 uncultured Spartobacteria bacterium
GGTTCCGTGCCCTGGGCGTCGTGCCTCTCTCGGATCGGAAAGCAACTCTACTACTGAGCAACATCGAGGTTCAGGTCAGGTCAGGTTTATTACTCGGCCGAAGTCTAGGACCATGAGGGCCAAGCGAAAAAAACGTTCGAGAGCTAACAGAACGAAGGTGCCCAAATGAGCAACGAGCTGGAGAGTGATATAGCTATGGTGATGAATTTAGAAAGTTTTGGAATCGATGGTGTTGGTTACGATGAGACCGAGACCGATCCGCCAAGTTCGACAAACCCGCAGTGAAGATCATGTTTCAGGTCACTCAGATTGTACGTTTCCTGCTTGAGCGCGGTCTTCGTTTTCGTAACCTTGGTTTTTGCGGACATGATTTGATGTAGACAGCGACCTTCAATGCACCGGTACCGATCTTCCCGGAAGGACTCGCCTTTTTCCCGCCATTTCTTGAAGGCCATGATGCATTTGACTGTGATCAGGATCTTGCGCTTACGGTCCGCATCCGAGATTTGAATCGCAGGTTTGGTGGGCTTCAGGTTTCTCCTAGACTCAGGTTTGCATGTTGCCGACGCCGTTACCGAGGCGCCAGCTGCTCGTGATGTGGATGATGCAGCCCCTTTGGTGACAGCAGAGGGCCGTTGGGCGGCAACTTGGGCTGGAAACCTGGATGCCGCGCGAGCCTGAGCAGCGAGCGCCTCTGGTCTGGTTATGTTATGCCACTCGCTCTTGTTAGCGGCATCAAGGAGGCTGAGCCCCACCTCGCCAAGCAGCTTCTGTATAGCGGAATCGTAAAGGACCTTGGTTTTACCTGAAGGCTGCTTGCCATCCACCACCCAACAGCGCTGCAGGAGAGATGGAGTCCGGTCTGCGTCCATGCGAAAAACGTGCCCTAAGTATCTCAGCACCCTCGAATGAACATAATGCCTGATGTCGTGGATGCCCAGCTTCGCCTCCAATTCCTCGGTCGAGATGTGATGCTTCCGAGTGTGATGGCGAGTGACCCTGCACATGATCCTAATGCACTTCCTGTGGAAGCGCTGAAGAAGCCTCATGTTCTCAGCACTTACAACCCAGCATTCCGAGCCATACAAAAGCAGCGAGAGCACGAGCGACTCGTAAGCAATCTTCTTAGACTCAAGCGCAACGCGCCTCGTCCCGAAAATAGCCTTTTGCAGCTTCGTGAATGCTATCCGCGCTAATCTGATTCTGGCCATGATGGTCACACTGTCGTCAAAGTTGTTGCTTAGCATTGAGCCGAGGTACTTGAACTCCTGAACTACTGGCGCCTCTCCGTCCCCCATCTTGATCGGGGGGATCGCCTCATCGGGCAGAAACTCGCGAAGGTTAACCACTGGTTGCCCAAAGTACATTGCAACAGTCTTACCTGCCGTATGCGGCATCATCCCCCACCTAACGCAGTGATCGTAGAGAATCCGAGCACCTAGCTCAATATCCCGCCTGGAGCCAAAAGCGAAGGCACCGTCGTCCGCAAACACGCCGGGTCCCGATTCGAAATCCCGAATGATAACCTCGATCTCGCTGCAAGAGGGCTCCGAGTCCTTGCTAGTCGCTAGGCGAGCTGAGCGAGGCGGGCCACAGTATGGCTTCGCGCAATGCGGAGGACCGGCAGACGGAGGGACAATGGTGATGCTGCCAGTGTGCACAACCATGCACTTTGGCAAAGAGGGCGCTTTACACATGCTGCTATGAAAGACAGCCGGTTTGACCATGAGGGAGCCTGCAGCCATTCCACCGTTCGCAGCCCGCTTGGGCTGCATCGATCGAAGCATCAGCTTCTCAATGCCGGCAGCCTCGAACTTGGGAAAGAGAGTCTCCAGTACCGCCTGAATGTAGCACAAGAAGAGAACCGGAGCGAGCGTATCACCTTGCTTGACCCCGATGTTATACTTGATGATGATCGTATTGCCATCATCATCTAGATCCACTTCGAGTGTCACGTTCTCGTGAAACACCCGCACAAGATTGACGATCTTCGGAGGGAATCCGAGGCGAGCAAGCACCCTGAAGAGCATCTCCCGAGGTACGGTGTCAAACGCTTTGACAAAATCGACAAAAAGCACCCAGGTATCCTTCTGAAACCTGAAGCGTTTCTGCAGCGAAACCCGCATGGTGAAGATAGCGTCAACAGTACTCTTGCCCGGCATGAATCCACACTGTGCTTCGAGCCCAATCACTTGCATGTGAGATGTCATGCGATTTGAGAGGACCGAGCAGAATAACTTCGCAATCACGGCCAGCAGAGTAATGCCGCGCCAGTTATTCGGATTGCTGAGATCGCCTGACTTTGGAAGAACTCTGAGCTTCCCGACTAGCCAGCTTTCTTCAACTTTCTCAGTCCTCCAGATATACCGAACGACTTCGAGCAGCTTCGTCAAGCCTCGACCGGAACCACCCTCCAGCGGAGCACACATAGCCTTGTAGAAGTCAACGACCTTGCCGTCACCCCCCGGCGCGCTGCCGCATTTGCGATTGTTCAGGACCCTTAAAAGCTCGGTCTCATCGGGCTCCTCCGCAAGCAAATGGTTCACGGGCCGCTGGTCGAGGAGATCGATGATACCTTGATCTATCGGAGTAGCTTCAGTTCGTGAGTGCAGTTACTCGGCAAAGTGCCGATACACCTCAGCATTCTCCTGTCGGGTCTTGCACAGCGCACCAGACTTCGGATTCTTCAGCAACATCACAGGCTTCTTAGATCCTGAATCGTGCGACGACGAGATCGACTGGAGCTTCCTGATCACTTCGAAAGTTTGGCCGGGACAGTGTTTGGGATTGCAGTTCAGGCTTCGAATCAAATCGACACGGAACCTAGCTCTAGCGCGCCTGACGGCCTTCCTCAGCACCTGACGAGCGCGAGCAAACTCAGCCTTCACTGCCGCATCCTTTGGGCGCTTGAAAAGCTGACCGGAGCATTCATTTCGGAATGCAATCGCCTTGTTAGGAGCCTCTCGATCTGCCTCGAACCAGTTTGGACTTCGGCGACTCGTCGCCACCTCAAGGTGCTCCTTTGCAGCACACTCAAGTGCATCATCCAACGCACCAGCGGGAGCGAACTCAGTACCCGGATGACCAGGCGGCAGCGTATGCGCAACCATACTTGGGAACTGTGTGGTAAGCGCAGCATACTGGCCTTTCTGAGCCGCATCGATAAAGTCCACCACAGAGTTCTGGAACTTCAGCTTCACAACCGGATCTTCTAGAAGGGTACGGCAAATGCGCGGTTTCACTGCTCGTAGGCGCCTTGGCATGAACTTGAAAACAAGGTCCAATCTAACTAAGCGATGATCGGTCTTAGGCACGCCAGCACTGTTTACAGCAGCGTCCGTAACATACTTGAAGTCTGCTTGCCGCATGAACCAATGGTCTAGCGTGTACGGCTTTTTGGTCCCTGGATGAAGCCACGTGCCGTAAGCGGCGTCAAAATTATCGGCAAAGAAGTCTTTTCTAGTCCTCTTCTCGAAATGCGAGAGCACCGCCCGCAGCTCACAAGACACCAGCACATCCAACAAAGCCTCGCCTGCTCTGTTGACATGCGGAATCCCAAACGGACCACGCACAGTATCCCTCACGCCTACGAGAGAGTCAGGCTGCCGAACCCCCAACTGGGCATTAAAGTCGCCCCCAACAACCAGCAGCGCATCTCTTTCAGCAGACTCGACAGCAGCCTGCAATTTCCTCAGAAAGAGTTCGCGCTCCCCCTCCGGAGCACTTGAGACCGGAGCATAGGCGCCCACGAGAAGCACTTTCTTATACTTGCTGTGACCGCGGCTCAGCCCCCTCGCCGCCAGCTGTATCGCAATTATACGCTCACCAAACGTAACCACCGGCGGCGGTGATTCGGCGCATTTCCAGTCCGAGGCCGCTTCAGGCGATAGGACGACCGCAACGCCCTGCGACCTCCGATTCTTACCATTTGCAGCCAGTCCGTGGTAAAAGACCAGGAAACTTGAAGTTCCCTGCTCCCGCGCTATTCAACAGCGTCCGACTCTGCGTATCTATTCGTCTCAGTGATAACCGCAGCATAGGCGCATCTTTGAGTCATTAGCTCGAATAAACACTCTAGCTTCGTGGCAGAAAGACCACGAGCGTTCTGTGCAATGAACGCTAAGCTTCGCTCAGTCGAATCATTGCCCTTTTTTCGTATACACGACGCGCGCGAAGCGGAAATCACGCGCGTTGGATCATCGACCACGGCACCCGTTTGCAAGACACCCTTACGAGCGCCTCCCATCTTTCGAAGCGAAGATGGCCAGGATGAAGCTCCGCAGTCGCCTTAAAGATCCCTCCTTGAAACCGGCGTGCTCTCTCAGCGAGCGAACGAACACACGCCAAAAGAGCAAGCAACACGAAGCGAACAGAAGGCTGCGCGGCCTACTGAGGGACGAGACGACCAAGGATGGCAGAATGCAGCCTGAATAGGCTCCAAACGCCCCCTGGACGCCCCGCCCCCAGGCCTCGCCGCCATGAAATTTCAAACTCCCATGTTTTTTTTCCATGAACTTAGCACCCACTAGGGGTCACTGCCGGCTCGGCACCTACGGGTGTAACGGGTCGTGTGCCGTTAAGGGTTGCTTGATCGATAAATATGCTTTCCAAAAAAAACCCACCAGGACCTACTGTACCGCCGTAACTGGCCGAAGTTCCGAGATTTCCAGCACTTCTTCGTCAGCACCCCGATTCCCGAGCTCATCGAATTCACTCGCTCCCCCTTGTGGCGGAC
>CAIWSO010000479.1 GCA_903915315.1 uncultured Spartobacteria bacterium
CTCCCGCAGCTTCACTAATTCGGGCTTGTCGCCATCGAAATTGCCCCAAAGGCACTCATGATAACTAATCCCGATAGAGCGCACGTAGTCGTAACATGGCCCATCCTTCCAGAGCGAGAACCCGAAACGCTTGCAGTCGGCAAGGAAAGCGACCGTGTCGACCCCAGTCAGTTTTGCAGCAAGTTGTGCGGTGGATTGAAGTGCTTCCTTGGAAACAGCCTCATCCACAATCAGGGTGTCATCCAAATCAAAAAGAATCGCATCGATAGGCATACCCTACCCCATTTCATAGGAAGAGCGATCTGTCGATAAAGTAAAGCAAGCGGTCGACACCAAAATCACCCCATCAAAGTGAACGCAACCGCTGAACCAACGCCGAATATCGCTGAACCGACTTCCTATTCCGAACCGCTGTTTCTAGAGCTTTTTTTTGCCCAATGAGGACGACCATGCTCTTCCCTCGAGTAACGCCGGTATAAATGAGATTACGCTGCAACAAGAGAAACTGCTGCATCGCGAGAGGCATGACCACTACGGGAAATTCGGAACCCTGACTCTTGTGAATGGTGATCGCGTAGGCGAGTGAGACCTCGTCGAGTTCATTGAAATCATAAACAACGGATCGTCCGTCAAAGGTGATCCGAATTTCGCGCTCCACCTCGTCGATGCCTTCGACGAAACCAATATCGCCATTGAAGACATCCTTATCGTAATTGTTACGGGTCTGAATGACTTTGTCGCGAGGCCGAAAATGCCAGCCAAACTTCTCCACTCTCGGCTCCCCGAATCGCGGTGGATTCAATCGCTCTTGGAGAAACTTGTTCATTTGGATGGCCCCCAGAGAACCCCTGTTCATAGGGCAAAGGACTTGGATGTCACGTATCGGATCGATCCCCAGCTTGCGAGGAATGCGAGCAGAAACAACATCGAGAAGACTGGCGGTGATTTGCTCGGCTTCCTCACGCTCAATGAAGAAAAAGTCGGAGTCTACGACAGTCTCTGGCATATCTCCGCTATTGATTCGATGGGCATTCACAATGATGCGACTCGATGAGGACTGACGAAAGATTTCCGTGAGTCGAACGACCGGTATCACGCCACTTTCGATCAAATCCCCAAGCACCCTACCCGCCCCAACACTGGGAAGTTGGTCCACGTCTCCAACAAGAATCAAGTGCGAACGCTCGGGCAGTGCCTGCAGAAGCTTGCTCATCAGATGGGCATCGACCATCGAGGATTCATCCACGACGAGCAGATCACACTCAAGCGGCTGAGAGGCATTGCGAGTGAAGCGACCACCCTGATACTCAAGAAGGCGGTGGATCGTCTTGGCTTCCACGCCTGTGCTCTCGCTTAAACGCTTCGCAGCTCGGCCAGTGGGAGCACAAAGAAGGCACTTCACTTTTTTGGCTAGAAGCACCGAAAGGATCGAATGCATGAGAGTCGTTTTTCCCACACCCGGACCGCCAGTGATAATGAGCAAACGTGCTTCGAGCGCGCGCAGGAGCGCCTCGATCTGCGTTGGCGCAAGTTGGCGGCCCACTTTTTCCTGAAGCCACGCGAGTGCTTTTTCGACGTCAATAGAGGGGTATTTTGAAGTTTTGCGGACGAGAGCCGTCATCACCGAGGCGATGCTCTGTTCCGCGTGGCGCATGGCTGGAAGGTAGATGAGATCCTGTTCGGTCACACGATCTTCAACAACGTCGCCCTCCTCCAGCATCACCTTCAATGCTCGCTCGAGAATTCCCAGGTCCATGTCGAGAAGCTGACGAGCATTGGACAAAAGCAACTCACGGGGCAAGGCGCAGTGACCCTGATTGCCCCCCTCGACCAGTGTATGAAGGAGACCTGCACTAGCGCGCATGATGGAATCCACGGGGATCCCAATCTTCGCCGCGATAGTATCCGCCGTTTTGAATCCAATTCCCGAGATATCTCGGGCGAGCAGATAGGGGTTGGCGCGCACTTTATCCACCGACTCCTCCCCATAGGTCTTGTAAATCCGTACTGCGCGACTTGTACTCACGCCATTCGAGTGAAGAAAGACCATAATCTCACGCACAATCTTTTGCTCAGCCCAAGCTGATTTGATGAGCTTGCGACGTTCACGACCGATGCCGCGAACTTCCTCCAAACGGGCGGAATATTGATCAATGATCTTGAAAACCTCCCCACCGAACTTGCCGACAAGTTTCTTGGCATATACAGGCCCGATTCCCTTTATGAGTCCACTGCCCAGGTATTTCTCAATCCCCTCGTCGGAGGATGGCTCACTGCACTGGATGAACTCGGCTTTGAGCTGCATGCCATGATCCCGATCCTGCACCCAAGCTCCATCAGCCGTGATCCACTCGCCGGCATTCACCGATGGAGCGTTGCCGACCACGGTCACGAGATCACGATGCTCCTTGGCCTTCACCCGAAGCACGCTGTAGCCAGTCTCCTCGTTGTGGTAGGTGACTCGCTCGATGAGACCCGAAATAGTCATTGATTGAGAAGAAAAACAGGATGGGCCCGGCTCGGGATCAACTCGATCACAATCGACATCGAATGGAACTACTTCGCTTGTGGCGAGTCTATGTGCGAGACTTCTCCTGGAGACCTTCCGAAGACAAACAATCGACTAGGAATGACCTGCTCCAACCATCCGAGATAGGGAGGCAGGACGCGTTGGCCATTTATCCACTCGGACTCCACCATAATGAAATCCGGCACGGCATCTTGAATAATGTCGCAGAGAATAAATCCGGTATTCGACTGAACGCGGCGCAAGTCGATCTCAGGGGTGATCTCACTGAGGACCTCCCGCATTTCCTCAAGCGGGCACTCTTGCTCGGCCGAACTCGAAAATGCACGGCGTGCTTGAGCGAAGGGACTATCCGCCGCAAGTATCGAAATCGATGAGGGCTTGAGTGAACGAAGAGCGGGAATGGCCGAACGCCACCGCGGCGAATGCGCCTCAACAAGTAGGCAAGCGGTCACATTCTCGATGGGTTCATCCTGGGGATTCGGAATCAGAAGCAGATCGCACGGGGTGCGAGTGAACAACTCGCGCACAATTCCGCCCGTGAAATTCCGGGTTTCATTCGAACCGGGCATGGCCCCCACAATGAGCAAATCGAAAAACTCGCTAACCGTGGCATCCATCAAAGCGGTCGCAGGCTTATCCCCGTCACACCAGTAAATATCGATCTCCTCGCGCCCCAAACCGACAAAGGCATCACGGATCCAAGTGACCTTATCATCAGAGCGAGCGCCGGCGTGAAGGACGCTTAATCTGGCTCCAAATATCCGCGCCACACGGTCCGCCTCGGCAATGACAGCTTCAAAGCGAGGTGAAAAAGTGGAAGCGACGGCAAAGTGAGGTTCCGACATATTTTCAATTTCCACTTAAGTCGTCACAAGCGCGAGCGGAATCCATTATTTTTTGGAGAGTTTAATTATGCGTTCAAATTCGTCCTTCGTGATCGGCATCACACTCAGACGCGATTGGCGAAGGAGTCCGATATCCGCAAGCGTCGGCTCGGCTTTGATTTCCTCAAGTGTGACTGGGCGAACCAAGGGACCCACCGGCTTCAAATCGACGCACGACCAATCGCCCTCGCTGGCAGTGGAGTCAGGGTAGGCCTCACGGCTCACCTCGGCGATGCCAACGACGGACTTCCCCGTGACGCTATGGTAATACAGCGCCCAATCACCGAGTGCCATGGCACGAAGATTGTTGCGGGCTTGAAAGTTCCTCACCCCAGTCCATGCAGTCACCCCATCGCGCACAAACTGATCCCACGCGTAGGCGGCGGGTTCCTGTTTAACGAGCCAATAATTCATTCCTGCTTTGCTAAATGGAAAAACGCGGAATATCAAAGGGCTTTGCTCAAAATGTCTAAAAAAGGAATATTTATTACGTTTGAGGGATCGGAAGGTTGTGGCAAATCCACTCAGATCGGACTCCTCGCCGCCCACCTTCGCGATGCCGGCCACGACCCTTTGCTTCTACGAGAACCAGGCGGCACCCCAGCCGGGGAGACGATCCGTCATCTTCTTCAGCATGCCCTCGAGGGCGAGAATCTCACGCCGGAAGCCGAGCTTCTCCTCTTCGCCGCAAGCCGAGCGCAACTCGTTCGCGAAATCATCGTCCCGGCATTGACTGCGGGACGTATCGTCATATGCGACCGCTTTCTCGACTCAACGACAGTCTATCAAGGAGTCGGCAGAAAAATACCACCCCAGCAGACGGAGATGATCAATGCCTTCGCAGTCGATGCCTGTCTTCCTGATGTGACCTTTCTTCTCGATCTTGACCGAGCCACTTCCCTCGAGCGAATGAAGGCAGGTCAACGAACCCTCGACCGCATCGAACGCGAAAGCGAAGATTTCTTTGAAGCTGTCCGTAACGGGTATCTGAATTTGGCCGCACTCAACCCGAATCGCATACTCCTTCTTGACGCCTCCAAACCCAAAGAGTCCACACTTGAGGAGATTAAAAATGCCATCACATCACTTTTGAGCAAATAGAACAAAGATTTGCGCATACTTGCATCAGATTAACGCTTGACATGATGCAATCTTCGGCATTAATTCATCTCCAATGAGAATCAGCGTTGAAGTTTCAGAAGATATATTACAAGAGGTCATGGCAATGACCGGCGAAAAAAGCAAGGGAGCTTCTTTGTCCAAAGCCGTCATGGAATTTGTGAAAAGACGGAAAGCCCGCGAATTCGGAAAGCTCATGCGCGAGGGAGCTTTCGACTATGATTTGGACTCGTCCATCAACGAAAAATATCAAGACTCTCCAGTCCCTCCATTGGGCCACTATTGATCGATGGTACTTGTTGACTCATCCGTGTGGATTGAATCGTTGCGACGCACAGGGCGACTAGAAGTCAAGGTCGCCCTCGAAGCGCTTCTTGATGCTTACGAGGCTCAGCTATGTCCGCCTATTCGCTTAGAAGTCCTTGGAGGAGCTAGAAAAGAGGACCGACGCCGACTGGGACATTATTTTTCCGTGATCCCGTATCGGAATTGCAATCAAGATGACTGGGAACGCGCCATCGCCTTGGCATGGAAACTACGCGACTCAGGTTTAAGTGTACCGTGGTTGGACGTCCTCATCGCCTCGATTGCCCTTCACGATGGAATAAGACTATTTACCATCGATGCCCACTTTGAGAAAATGGCTTCTATCACGGGCCTTATGCTCTACCGCCCCGGCTATGGCGGAATGTTTCAGCCTGAGGAAGTCTAATTTCTCTTAACATCGAAGGAGTTTTTTAGTTAAAACAAACAGATCGACTAAAGCAGACAGGCAAACCGCCTTGGATTGAAATCTCACTGACTAAGTTGACGCCGCTTTTTTTATACAACGACATGCAAAACATAACACCACAGGGAGACATCGGTCTCATCGGATTGGCCGTCATGGGCCAGAACCTCGTCCTCAACATGAACGACCATGGGTACACGGTCGTTGTTTATAATCGCACCACAGCCAAAGTGGACGAATTTCTGGTCAATGAAGCCAAGGGAACCAAGGTTCAAGGCGCCCATTCGATCGAGGAACTGGTGGCGAAACTCAAGCGCCCTCGTCGTGTAATGATGCTCGTGAAGGCCGGCAAACCGGTGGATGATTTTATCGCTCAACTGGTGCCACACTTGGAACCTGGCGACATCATCATCGATGGAGGAAATTCCCTTTTCGACGATACCAACCGCCGTCAAAAAGAACTCGAAAGCAAAGGCCTTCTTTTCATCGGCACGGGTGTCTCCGGCGGCGAAGAAGGTGCCCGCCGCGGCCCGAGCATCATGCCTGGGGGATCACCCGCCGCATGGCCCCACGTGAAGGAGATTTTCCAATCCATCTCAGCCAAAGTCGACGATGGCGCACCTTGCTGCGATTGGGTCGGCGAAGAGGGTGCAGGACACTACGTCAAGATGGTACACAACGGCATCGAATACGGCGACATGCAGCTCATCTGCGAGGCCTACAACATTCTCAAAAACGGTCTCGGTCTCACCGAAGATGAAATGCACGACGTCTTCGCCGAGTGGAATAAAGGCGAACTGGACAGCTACCTCATCGAGATCACCCGCGATATCCTTGCAAAGAAGGACACCGACGGCTCACCGCTGGTGAACAAAATCCTCGATACTGCAGGACAAAAAGGCACCGGCAAATGGACGGTCATTAACTCATTGGACTTGGGCGTTCCCATCACACTCATGGCCGAGGCTGTTTACGCCCGCTGTGTCTCCGCTCTCAAAAACGAGCGCGTCAAGGCCGCGAAGAAACTCAAAGGCCCCAAACCCGCCATCGCCGCCGCGAAGGATCCCGTCAAACGCAAGGCTCTCATTAATGACATCCGCGATGCGCTCTATGCGTCAAAAATCATCAGCTACACGCAAGGCTACATGCTCATGCGCTCGGCAGCGGAGGAATACGGCTGGAAACTCAACTGGGGTGGTATCGCCCTCATGTGGCGCGGCGGATGCATCATTCGCTCCCGCTTCCTCGGCAAAATCAAAGAGGCCTTCGATAAGAATCCGAAACTCGGTAATCTCTTGCTCGACGAATATTTCCGCAGCGAGATCAAGCGTAGCCAAAAAGGCTGGCGCAATGTCGTGGCGCAGGCCGCCAAGCGTGGCATACCAGTACCGGCATTCAGTACGGCGCTTTCCTTCTACGACAGCTACCGTTCCGCAGTGCTTCCAGCCAACTTGCTCCAGGCTCAGCGGGATTTCTTCGGCGCGCATACCTATGAACGCACGGATAAACCCCGCGGCGAATTCTTCCACACGAATTGGACCGGCCAAGGTGGAACAACGGCCTCGACCACTTATACAGTGTAAG
>CAIWSO010000480.1 GCA_903915315.1 uncultured Spartobacteria bacterium
GAAATCCCGGCATTGGCACCGAGAGAGGGGCATTGGTGATGCGGTGTCCGGTGCGAACCACAGTCCAATCGCCATCGGGCACATCCCACTCGAGCGTGCCGTCAGGCTTAAGTTTCGAGGTCAAATCTACCACATCGCCAGGCTTCACCGGTCGATCGTCCGGCAAAGAAACCCAAGGCACGAGCGGCGGCTGGTTCACGCTGTCGGCGGGCATGTAGCAATCCCCACCCACGCGGTTCGCCTTGATGCCGAGGTTTTGGCGCGGCGCGGGTTTGCCGCCTTCGGGCGTGCGAAAAGCGACCACGACCGAATCGCGGTAATCCATTTTTTCCGAAGGAACCTTGAAGCTTTTACGCCCGCCGTAGCAGGCCGGGATATTCGCGTAGCCGTCATTCGGCTGCGGAATGTTGAGCTTGCCGGAAAATTTCTGCGGTCCCTTGATTGCGGTCTCGGACTGCAAATACCAGCGCGAGGCTTTCTCCGGCGTGATCCATTTGCCGCCCATGTTCCAGCCGGGCGCCATGTTCACATCCACCGCGATGCCGAGCCGTGCGGCTTCCTGCAGAGCGTGACGATAAAGTTCGCGCCATTCGGGGGACAAAAAATCCGGCCCTTTGTCGTGGAACGCATCCGCATGCTGACTGCTATTGACGAGCAGCACGGAACTCACGCCCTTGGCTTTGAGTTGCTCGAGGTCATTCGTGATGCCCGCCTTGTCCACAAAGGCGTTCACCCACCACCAATAGACCCCGGCGCGCGCCTCGACCGGAGGGTTCTGGAATTGCTGCGCGAGGTTTTCCCCGGCGTGGAGCGAGGCAGTGAGTGCGAGAGAGAGGAGGAGTGTGGTTTTCTTCATGGCTTCGGATTCGGTTTGGCCTGCGCCTTGAGGTCTTTCGAGGTGGCTAGGCCGATAAGGCGGCCTTGGTCACCGACGGCGCAGTAGAAGTGGTAGACGACGCCGCCGAAGACCATCGCGCCAAGCCGCCCATTGCCTATCGGCAGGGCCTCCTGCTCCCAGCGCGTGGCTGGCTTTTCATACCAGAGTTTGGATTCCGTAGCCTGAGCCAGCGTTGTTGCCATGAGAATGGAGAGCAGGGTTTGTTTCATCGTGGCGAATTTGGATTAGTTTGATCTCCGTTCTGGGAATCAAGGAAATCAAAGAGGTAGTAAACGGCGCCGGCGTGGCAGCTATACCACCATTGATTGTAATCAAAGCCGACGACAATGCGGTCGTCGGGTTGCATGTAGTAGGTGATGTAGTTGGCGGTCTGGATCGCGCGGTCGCGCATTTTTTTGTCGCCGGTGGCTTTTGAGAGATCAAGGAGCATGGAGGCCCAGTTCAGGCTGTGGATTCCCATCACAAAATTGCAATCCAACTGCTCTCGGATCCCCTCAGCAGGCTCGAAGCCAGGGATTTTATCGAGGAAGATTTTTTCGACCCAAGCATTTAGGTCTTTCGCCATTTCGAGGTAGCCGTTCTCCGGCGTCCGGTTGGCGAGGAGGTAGCGGATCGTGTCGAGGCAATCGTAGTTGGTGCGGTTGTTTTTGTTCTCCAGGATGTCTTCGAAGAAGCCGCGCCAATCCTTGTTTTTGATTGGGCCGGTTACGAGCCAGTTCCAGGCGCGGTCGCGATTCGGACGGAAGGTTTCCGTGCCGGAATGCTTGTCGAGGGACTCAAAAAGCATGACCGCATAGATCACGCTACTGGAGTAATCCTCGATGACCTCCTCTGTCTTGGGATCAACGCGAAAAGGCCAAGTGCCATTCGGTCTCTGCCGTGCGGCAAGCGAGCGACCGATCGCCGTGGCGGCTTCTAGGAACCGCTTCTCGCCGGTGGCATCGTGAAGTTGGAGGTAGGCCAGCGCCATGATCGCCGCTTTGTCTGGCATGAGACCGGTCTTGTCGCGAAAACCACCTGGTTTTTTCTCGTGGAAGGTGCTCCAAGGAAGACCGGCATAGGGCCAATCGGACGGAGTGCTGTGGGCGATGTTCCAATCCGCGAGGGCCACGGCCTGATCGAGCGCGCGTTGGTCACCGAAGGTTTTCCAGTGCCGAAGGAATGTTTTGATATTGAGGGCGTGATGGAAGGCGGGATAGGAAACAAATCGGTCCGGGCCACTCGTGAAAGGCGCGCCGTTCTGCTGGAGGTTAGAGTAATAAACCCACGGCATCTGCGTCTGGCCCTTTTCATCCAGAAGCGATTCAGGCGGACCCTTGAACCACTTCATGTGATCGTCCAGCAGGAACGACATTCCGCGCCGGACCGTTTCCTCATGCGACTGGAGCGGTAGCAGTTTCCCCTCCGCATCGCGCTGGCGCTCGGCGATGACCATGGTGGACTTCCAGTCGATGTCAGCCGCGCGGACTTGAGTTGACACAGTGAAGACGGATGCGACGAGGAAGAGGAGTGTGATTTTTCTCATAGGTTACTTCGTTGTGGAAATGCTCACTGGGCCGAGCAGTCCGGAGGGCAGCAGCGGTGAATCGGCTTTAAAGGGATCGTTCGTGCAGTAGGTGTAGCGGCCGGTTTTGATTTTTTGGCCGCCGAGGAATCCTGGGGGCGCTTCCACTTCGCGCGCATTGGCGTCAGCGGGTTGCTTGTCGCCGATCATGCGGTTCGGCCAGCGGTTCGCCACCTCGATTTCGAGTTGGTTGTCGCCGACTTTGAGCGTATCGGTGATTTCCACCTGCCACGGCGCGCACCAGACGACGCCGAGGTCTTTGCCATTGAGCTTCACCCGCGCCATATCATGCACGGTGCCGAGGTTCAGGTAGGTTTTTGAAACCGGAGGCGGGAGACCTGAAACCTGAAAGGTTTTCCGGTAGGTCGCGATGCCTGAGTAATACTTGATCCCGGCCTCGGGACGCTTCGACCAATCCTGCAGAGCGTCGAAGGTGACTTTCTCAGGCCCGCCCCATTTCGGATCGAAGGCGACTTCCCATGCGCCCGAGATTTCCTGCATGGGCGTGGTTTCGGCGAAGTTCTTTCCATTCGCCAACGCGGGGGCCTGGCCCTTGCCGAAGACGACGAAGAAACTCTGAAACGCATCGAACTCCATCGGGATGGTGGTCGTCCCGTCCTTGCGCTCAAATTGCAGTAAGGCGCGGCGCTCGCCGGTGACGGTATTCCATAGCTCGGGATTGCCCTCAGTGACGCGGAAGCGGCAGTCGGCCCTGATCGGCGCGCCACTGCGGTTCGAGACAAAATAGATGTCGCGGTCGTCGGTGCGGCGGTGACCGTAGCGCACCGGACCGGTGGCGGTGAAATCCTCGACCACGCCCATTGATTTCAAGATCGCCGCTGTCTGGTCATACGCAGGATAAAGCGTCGGCGGTTTGATTTGTGATCCGCTGAGGCTCCAGGGTCCCATAGCGTAAGCGCCGAGTACTTGGGCGGGTTTCCCATCAGGGAGCTTGGTGGAAGATTGTTCCCAAC
>CAIWSO010000481.1 GCA_903915315.1 uncultured Spartobacteria bacterium
CAACGGAAACCGGAGTCTTGCGCATGACGGCTCTCAAAAACTCCCCTTTTCTGATTGCCGATATTCTCAGCGGCGATCCCCTTGCGGGCGATCGGGTTTACCTCCCGAGTCCGTCTGTGGCATCTCCCGCACCTCAATCCACCCCCTAATTGGAAGGCAAAGACACTCGTTCAAAATTCTTTTCACCCGCAAATCCACGACTAATCTCCAACAGACCTAGCTTGAAAATTCCATTTTCCTTTCCTATGCCGCTGAAATATACACGCACCTTTGCCGCTTTTTTGTTTCTGACCATTTCTGCCGTGTTGGCAGAGTCGCCCGAAGCCACGCCGACTACCGAGGGAGTTGTGATTTTTAGTGGAAATTCGGTTGTTGAATTCACAGGGCTGGGAAATGCGCTACCAGACAGCTCCCAAACCCCACCTAGCGGCGGAAAGAGTGTTCGACTGGAGTTTAGGCGGCCCAATCTCTCTTGTATTATTGGTTCAGCTCCGGGAGCGGACGTCTTTTCGACAGCGCAAATTGACTGGTCCGCACAGGACTTGGTTTTTGAGTACCAGACCGAGGGTGTCCCGAAAATTCTTTCTTTCTCGATTTCAATTCCTGTTGGGGAAGGCTTTCAGGAAGCCGTGGTTTTGAATGCCTGCCCCGCCCTTATGAATCTCTCAGTCGATGGAAAGTGGCACACAGCGGTTGTCCATGTACCCGAGTGGCAAAAGGACTTCAAGGCCACCTTGGATGCGAAAAAAATTCCCGATGTCACATTGGTGGGCGCGCGGATTGGTCTAAGGGTAGCCCACAACGGAGCGATCAATATCGCCCATCTTCGCGCCGTTCCAAAAGCAAGCGCGTTCAAAACCGCCCCAACTCCGGAGCCTCAAGACCCTTCTGCACCCGCAAGCAATGAGGTCGCCGCTTCACCAGCTACCCTGGGATCGACAGCAGCCGCGCCGGATTCCGAGTTGCAAAATGTCCCAGCTGAGCAGACCGCGCCCGCCCAATCAAACGACCCCCTTGCCGCCGGCACTGAAACACAAGCCCCCCAAGAAACGGCGAAGCCCTCAATGACGAAGGAAATGGCGGTAACCGAGTTTTACAAACAACTCGATGCCCTCATCGCCAAGCAGCGCAACCCGAAAGTACCGGACATGAAACTTGAGGATGCCATTAAAGCCGCCCTCCAGAAAAACCCAGACATTCTCGACGGAATCCAAAAACTGAGCCTCACCTCCGGGCAGATGATCAGCGTGCGCTCAAGGATCACTCCCCAGATTTCACTCACATCGGATTGGGGCTACACTTCGCGTGAGTTGAATCAGGTCGAAGTTGCCAACGTGGACGTCACCGACCAAGTGTGGAATATCAACTTGGAATTCACTCAGCTCCTCTATGACGGCGGCGCCACCGTTTCCCGTATCCGCTCCGCGATCGCCAGCGAGCACGGAGCCTACTTCGAGCTTAGGGCCATCATTGACCAAGTGATCTCCGAGGTGAAAATCAACTTCTCCGAGATTGTTCTGAACCGCGCGCTCATCATCGCGAACCAACAGTCGGTGGACCTCCTGACCGAGCAATTGAAAGATCAACAGAACCGCTATGATGCCGGCACAGTGCCCCGTTTCAACGTGCTGCAGGCCGAGGTTGCGTTGGCCAATGCCAAGCCGCCACTCATCCAGGCCCAGAACAATTACCGCGTTGCCATGTATAGGCTCGTCCGCCTGCTTGGGATGGATTATCCACCCGGCTTCCCCAGCGAGGTTCCCTTCAATATCGTCGGCAAGCTCGACTATAAGCCTCGCGCACTCGACCCAGACAACTCGATACGTATCGCCGTGGCACGCAATCCAGGCCTGAAGGCCCAGCGCCAAAGCATTCTCTCCACCGCAGCCAAGGTCAACGAACAGGCGGCGGGCTACATGCCAACCATCCGGGCCCGCGTCGCGCAAACCAACAACAGCGACATGGTGACCTCGAAACTCTCCAACGTCGTCTCGGGTTGGTTTTTTGGAATCAACGGCACTTGGCCACTGTGGGACGGACTCTTGACCCATGGCAACATGAAGCAAGCGAAGGCCCAGCTCGACTCCTCAAAAATCAACTACGACGATGGGGTCCGGGAGGTCATCCTTGAAGTCCAACAAGCCATCTCCAACCTTCTTCAAGCCAAGGAAACCGTGGACAGCCAAGAAGCCAGCATGGCCCAAGGCGTGGAAGCCCTACGTTTGTCCCAAGAGCGCCTCGACGCCGGAGCTGGCACACAGTTGGATGTCCTCAACCAACAAACCTCCCTCCTGCAGTCGCAGACCTATCTTCTTCAAGCCTACTTCAGCTACATCAAGGGGGTGGCGGAATACGAACGCACCCTCTCGCTCGACACCCGTTACGAGGAGTTTTTTGATGACCCCCTCACCCGCCCTGAGGCCAAGCGCTTTCAAAATCTCAACAATCCAGATCGCCCACAGCCCAAACTGCCTCGCGCTTTTCGGAAGAGTGACCCGATCAAGCCGATCCTAGAGCCAGCCCCCTCGCCTAGTCCCACCCCTAAGGTGAAGAACAATCCCCCCGCCAAAACAATCAAGGGAAACTAACATCGACAATTTGATCGCCGCGATGGCCGATACGCCCTGTCCCTTTGAAACATTTTCCAACCTCGCGTTGCCAAACATCCGCGCGGCTTTTATCCAGCGCGCACCAGGTGTCGATGTTCTAGCCGACCGGCAGATCGCCCTTGACCGCCTGAAGTCGATCCATCTTTCGACCATGGAGAAAGCCGGTTTCGGCGGCATGCCTTTGGCTCAAGCCGAACAAGTCCACAGCGCTCATGTCCGGATTGTGACCAAGTCGACCCCTTTTCCCGTGCCAGACTGCGACGCCCTCGTCACAACCGAAGCGGGACTTTGCCTTGGCATTTACGTTGCCGATTGCGCCGCCGTCTATCTGGCGGACAAATACGGACGCGGCATCGCGTTGGCCCACTCGGGACGCAAGGGCACCGACCTCGGCATCGTCACTCAGACCATCGACACCCTCTGTGCAACAATTGGTGCCACCCCTAGCGATATCATCCTACAAATTTCGCCCTGCATCCGTCCCCCCCACTATGAAGTCGATTTTGCAGCCGATATCCGCGCTCAAGCGGTCGCCGCCGGACTAAAGGAAATTCACGATTGCGGTCGATGCACGGCCACAAATCCCGATGTGTATTATTCCTATCGCCGCGAAAAAGGCCGCACCGGTCGCCATCTCGCGCTTCTCGCGATGACCACGTCATAGTTGTAATATTCGACACCTTGCGTTGACTTGAACCCACCCACACTTTAAGTAAAAGCCGCCCTTAATACACTTCGTGTCTCAGAACGACGATTACATAGTTGAAATCCTCCGCGATCTTGGAATGGTGACCCGCGCTCAAGTCGAGAATGCTCGCTCTCACATCGAGCCCGACGGACTCCTCGCCACCCTCATCCATAATGGTGTGGTCACGGAGGATGATGTCGCACGAACGCTGGCCGCGCAGAACAGCATGGAATTTGTCGATCTGGCGAATACGCAAGTCGACCGCAAACTCATCGAGCTCCTTGATGCCGATGACGCCCGCCGCTATCAAGCGATCCCGATCGGGATGCGTGACGGCCTGCTCATCATTGCCCTCAGCGATCCCATGGCGATGCATATCATGGACGGGCTCACTTACAAACTGCGCCGCGAGATCGAGTTTGTTTGCTCATCACACGAAGCAGTTAAAAAGCTAATTACAAAGTATTATGGCGATGCCGATGATGCCGCCTCATCCCTTCTCAAGGGAATGACCCTGCCATCGGGAACGGAATCCAAGACGGAAGATGATGAGGAAGCCGACACAGAAGGAGATGCGCCGATCATCAAGCTTGTTTCGCTGCTTTTGCTCGAAGCCTATACAAACCGGGCCAGCGACATTCATATCGAGCCACTGGAAACCAAGCTCCGCATCCGTTTTCGGATTGATGGCGTTCTTCAGGAAATGCAGGCCCCTCCCAAGCGTTTGCATTCCGCCATAGTGAGCCGACTCAAAATCATGTCCCGCTCGATGAGCATAGCCGAGAGACGTCTACCCCAAGATGGCCGCATCCAGATACGACTTGGCGACAAGTCGGTGGACCTCCGCGTGTCCACGATCCCGACCGTCCATGGCGAGAGCGTCGTGATGCGAATTTTGGATAAAACCTCGCTCATGCTTGGGCTTCCCGACTTGGGCTTTCTCTCCGACGATCAAGCCAAGTTTGAGCAATGCATCGCCCTTCCCGACGGCATCATACTCGTTACAGGTCCGACTGGCTCGGGAAAAACAACTACCCTCTACGGTTGTCTGAACTACATGAACAAGCCGGATCGCAAGCTGATCACGGTCGAAGATCCAGTCGAGTATCAGATGAATGGCATCAACCAAGTGCCTGTCAATGCCAGCATCGGCATGACGTTTCCCGCCGCTCTCAGGTCGATGCTTCGCCAAGCACCGAATATTATCATGATCGGTGAGATTCGCGACTATGAGACCGCCAGCATTGCTGTGAACGCCTCGCTCACCGGCCACTTGGTACTCTCCACCCTCCATACCAATGATGCCCCGAGTGCGATTGCGCGTCTCGTGGATATCGGGATCAAGCCCTTCCTTGTCTCCAGTTCCGTGCGCGCCGTTGTCGCCCAGCGTCTGGTCCGAAAACTCTGTACATTCTGCAGGGCCGCGGGCGAACTCACCGAATACGAGATGAGCGCCCTTCAAGTCGAACCCGGCATGCTGAAGCAGGCCAGTGTCATGCGACCCATCGGA
>CAIWSO010000482.1 GCA_903915315.1 uncultured Spartobacteria bacterium
CAACAGCTTGGAACGCGACATCGCAGGTGCTCTCAATGCCAAGCTCGCTGCTGCGATTTGGATTCAAGTTCCGGGTTCCGAGGAACTGGCTGATGTGAAGCCACACCACACGGTGAGGGGACTCCATGAAATTCCGGCCATCGTTTCCGCGGTGGCCTAAGTTTGTTTCGTGGTATTAAGTTGAAGTTTGGCGAGAAGGCAAGTGCTCCATGCAGTATTCCTTGCCGTCTGCAGTGACACGGAATTCGGTGTCCGGGTTTTTCTGCTCTGTCGTGCCACATGTTTCACATTGGTGAAGCGCTTCGCTCGTTGAGAGGCTTGCTTTTTTATACTGCGCTTGCCGATGAGAGTTTTTGCGACCCGCAATGCGATCCCGCAAGAATCCAGGGCCGAAGAAAAGCAGGTAATTTCCGAGGCACATTACCACCATCATCTTCAGGGAAAGCACACCAAAGACCAAATACCCAAGAGGGCCAATGAGGCTGAAGAGGGCTACCCACTTGATCTTCACAGGAAGAATCAGAAATAGCGCAATCTCAAAGTCCGGCATGAGAGTCGCGACGGCGAGGAAGAGCGATAAGTTGAGGAAAAAATTGCCACCGGATGCACCGAAGAAGAACGCGGAAGCGATACAAAGTAAAATGCCGCTGAAGTAATATAGGTTCAGGCGGAATGTCCCCCAAGTCGCTTCTAGCATGTCACCGATCCACCAAGTGAACATGAGATAAAAAATAATCCAAAACATCCCAGTCGTCTCGGGTATAAAAATCCATGAGGCCAGTCTCCATATCTCACCTTTCAAGACGGCGGAGTGGTCCAGTTTTAAAGCTTCGACGTAAGCGGGGTTGATAGTGAGTAGGATGAAGACGAGAGCGTTCATCGCGACGACATATCGGATCAGCCCTTGAATAGCGTAGGGCCCAAGCCATTTTTCCAATCGATTAATCATGGTCGTGTGGAGCATTCTGCGCTGCCTGTTTTTTTGAAAGAGTGGCATCATAATTCAATGCAGCTTCTTTTGACCAAGCTGGAAAATCCTCGGCGACTGGTGCTGTGAACGAGACTCTCTCTCCGCTCTCGGGGTGAGTGAGTGTGAGCTTCCAGGCATGCAGGAAATGGCGTTCATGGGATCCGCGGCGTCCATAGACAGGATCTCCCGTGACGGGTTGGCCAAGATGTTTCAAATGAACCCGGATTTGGTGTGTGCGCCCTGTGCGCGGACGGCATTCGACAAGGGCCTTGCTTTCGTTTGAGGCGAGGACGCGGTAGTGAGTGAGCGCCTCGCGGCCACGTTCATCGACGGCCATTTTTTGGCGGTGGGTCTTGTGGCGCCCGATGGCGACATCGATCTTGCCGTGTGGCATTCGCGGTGTGCCATCCACAAGGGCCAGGTAGGCTTTTTCGACTCCCCGCGAGGCGAACTCGGCGGCGATGAGTCGGTGGGCCTTTTCGGTCTTGGCAATAACGAGACAACCCGAGGTTTCCTTATCGAGTCGATGGACAATTCCCGGACGCTCGACGCCACCAACTACGGCGATGCCTTCGCAGTGATGTAAAACGGCATTGGCGACTGTTCCCTCGTGGTTCCCTGCTCCAGGGTGCACGACCAAGCCCGGAGGTTTATTGATCACAAGAATCGATTCGTCTTCGAAGAGGATATCGAGCGCGATATCTTGAGCCACAAGTGGAGATGGCTCCACGGTCGTTGGAGCGATGAGGGTCACCTCATCACCAGTCCGTAAGGGTTGCGATGGTTTGGCTGCCGAGTTGTTAACTAAAACATGCTTTTCACGAATGAATTCCTGTAGGCGAACGCGCGAAAAATCGGTGCACATGCGACCAAGAAAGCGGTCGAGTCGCTCGTTGGCATCCTCGATCCCAACTGTAAAATTGACTATTGTATCCATAAATTTGATTTGAATTGCGCAGACTGGCGCATACAGCTTAAGAAGCGTGTTGTATTCCTACTCGGCACTAAGCTCAGGGTAAATACTTCTCCCAAATTTGCTGCCTCCCTAAATTGTGTTATCCGATGATTTACCATTAGCCGATCTTGTGATGGAAGACTGTCCAGCCTGCCAGTCTACTATCAATATGACGCAAGTTCCACCCTGCACGGATGTGTGTTGTCCGGAGTGTGGGTATTCCTTCAAAGCTCGAGCGCTCTTCAATCACTTTCGTGTCCTCGCTCTTCTCGGTCAAGGTGGCATGGGTACGGTCTACTCCGCCGTCGATATCAATCTGGATCGTCCGGTTGCCCTCAAGGCCCTTAAAATCTCGATTCAAGACAATCCTGTGGAATGCGAGAACCTCGCCAAGGAAGCTCGTGCGACTGCCCTCGTCAATCATCCTCATGTGGTGAAGGTTTTTGATTTTGGACAGGCCCAAGGGCAATTCTACCTCGCGATGGAGTTGATCAGCGGAGGATCGCTAGACGATCTGATCCAAGAAAGGCAAACAGTCTCGGAGGTGATGGTCTTGAAGATCGGTATCCAGATCGCTCAAGGGCTTGATGCCGCGCTTGCAAAAGGTCTCATCCACCGCGACATCAAGCCGGGCAATATTTTGTGCTCGGACGCGGAGACATTCAAGTTGGTGGATTTTGGCCTCGCCACAGCGATGAACGATTCTCCGGTTTCCTGTGACGAAATCTGGGGAACGCCTTACTACATTGCCCCTGAGAAGCTGGATGAAAAGCCAGAGGATTTTCGGAGTGACATATACAGTCTGGGCGGAACCCTCTTTCACGCGCTCGCGGGTCGCCCGCCCTACGATGCCAAGAGCCCCTCGCTCGTTGCTCTCAAGCAACTCAAAAGCCGGCCCGTGAGTCTTCAAAGTTTTGCCCCTTCTGTTTCCAACGAGACTGCCTATGTCATCAATCGCATGATGGCGAAGCTTCCAGAGAAGCGATATGCCTCCTATCTGGAGTTGATCGAACATCTCAATTTTGCCTTGGAAAAAGCCATCCTAGGCGAGTCATCGCCGAAGGTTAAAAAAGCTATTCCTGTCTTGAAGGAAAAGACGGAGCTAGACTGGATGGCTACAGCTTTTCAGATACTCATCATATTGGTCATTATTGCGGTTATAATAGCGGTTATTGCCTATAAAATTGGCGAATAATTAGGAATAGTCCCGCGAGTGACTGATGTAGGAACGGCGAACCAACCTCCATCCCTACGGTTCATTTAATCGCCGATAATCTTATCGAGTTCCAACACGCGGTCCCACGGACAGCGTTTGCGTTGGTATTTTTTCCAGACGATGTCCCGTAGTTCCCGCCACACAGGAATGGGAACTGGCTTCAGATCCGTCCAGGTCGGATCACGTTTTTCCATTGTCGTCATGATAGTCCAACGCTGGCCTAGATGATTTGCGCGGTAGTAGACTTTTCCCGCTTCGGTGTTTTCCGACCATTCATGACTTTCCATGGATTGCATGCTGTAGGTCAGGTTGGCAGGAAACAAGGGCTAATAAGTTGCCATGTTCGACAGGGCCAATGGAAAGAAAGCCTCACGCCCATCTCCAACAAAAAAGCGAAGGGTTGTAAGCCCTCCGCCAATGATTTTTGTTGAGACTGGGACAGGTCAGTGTTCCGTGGCTTTTTCGGAACCGAGGCCGGTGTTCGCGCGGACTTGAAGTTCGGTGAACTTATCATCCGAGGCAGTGTTCTTGGACAGAAAAGTGCCAAGTATAGCGGCTATGAATCCGATCGGAATGCTGACCAGCGCAGGATTTTTAAGAGGGAACAGTGCATTTTCCTTCATGAGGTCAGGGCTCAGTAGGATGAGGATGATACTCGATGTCAGGCCAGCATAGAGTCCAGTAACGGCACCCGTGGTGTTGAAGCGCTTCCAGAATATCGAGAAAAGAAGAACAGGCAAATTGGCACTCGCGGCCACAGCAAAGGCAAGGCCGACAAGGAATGCCACATTGACGCTAGGACCAAGAACGATGGCTATAACAATGGCAGCAGCACCCACGACGAAGGCTGTGATGCGGGCGACGCGAACTTCTTCACCTGGTTTGTGTTCCTTGCCGTGATGAATCACATTTGTGAAAAAATCATGAGCAAAACTTGTGCTGGCGCTGATGGTCAGACCCGCGACAACGGCTAATATTGTTGCAAAGGCTACTGCACTGATAAAAGCGAAGAAGATCTCGCCACCCAGCCTGCGAGCCAGTTCCGGTGCCGCCATGTTTGTTCCACCGTGGGCTTGGACATAATCCGGACCTAAGAGGCTTGCCGCCCCGAATCCGAAGAATGTCGTCATAATATAAAATAGGCCAATGATGACCATGGCCCAAACCACGCTCGAGCGCGCCGTCTTGGCGTCTGGTACAGTGTAGAAGCGGATCAAGATGTGAGGAAGGCCAGCCGTTCCAAAGAGGAGCGCCATGCCGAGCGAAATCTGATCCCAAGGATTCTTGAATATAAGACCGGGGGTTAAAAAATCGCGCACGATCTTTTGTCCATTAGCATCCGTAGAAGAGATAGCCGAGAGGGAGGAAAAGAATTTCCCAATGTCGAACTGATACTCGCGAAGAACCAGCACAGTGAGAAATAGGCTGCCTGACATCAAAAGGACGGCCTTGATGATTTGCACCCATGTCGTGGCAAGCATTCCACCGAATACAACATAAACCACCATGAGCACTCCGACACCGACCACAGCGACTTCATAACTTACACCAGGTATCAATTGTCGCACCAGCAACCCTGCCCCCACCATCTGAGCAATCATGTAAAAAATGGATACCGTCAATGTACTCACAGAAGCTGCTGCACGAACGGGGCGGGGGCTAAGTCGATAGGCCAAAACGTCGGCCATGGTGTATTTTCCGGCATTTCGAAGAGGTTCGGCAACAATGAAGAGAACGGTCAGATACGCAACCAGAAATCCCACGGAGTAGAGGAACCCGTCATAGCCGTTCATGGCGATCATGCCAGCAATACCGAGAAAACTGGCTGCACTCATATAATCACCTGCCACGGCAAGTCCGTTCTGCCACCCTGTGATTCGGCGACCTGCGGCAAAGTACGCGCTGGCTCCGCTGGAACGTCGGGCACTAAAATAGGTGATGACAAGTGTCGCCGCCACAAAAATCAGGAACATCCAAAGAGCGGTGTGGTCGACCTCGGTTGCTGCTGCAACGGCCGTAGATATTAAAGAATTCATATTAGTCCTCCGAGGTAAAACCGAATTTGGCTAGCAGTGCGCGTTGGGCGCGATCCCAACCCGAGGCTGCGATCACGTAAACCAGAGCCAGAATCCAAGCCATCCCGAATTGAGAAAGGGCAAAAAGGTAGGCGATATTCACATCTCCAATCACTTTTTGTTTCATGAAATCCGGAAACCAACCTACACCGATCGGGAGGGCAAAATAATAAACAATAAA
>CAIWSO010000483.1 GCA_903915315.1 uncultured Spartobacteria bacterium
CGATCTTGGGCAAAAAAGTCTCCACTTTCGCAGACTGGACCAACGACATCCATCGTGACTGGTTGTTCTTTCGCTTGCTGTAGCGGGACGATTTCATGCCACCCCTCGTAAAGAGCGGGACGAATCAGATCATTCATGGCCGCATCGACGATGGTGAAGGTTTTTTCAGGCGTCTGCTTCACATATTGAACAGTCGAAAGTAGAGCACCGGCATTGCCAACGAGAAAACGTCCAGGCTCAAAGAGAATCCGCAGCCCGAGTGGCTTCAGCGCGGGAATGATCGCTGCGGCGTAGTCCTCGGGAGTCATGCGACGGGCTTGGTCGCCATGGTTCCACCAGTCTCGCGATCCACTGCTGAGGGCTTCGTCGTAAACGATGCCGATGCCGCCGCCGAAATCGAAAAACTCGATGTCGTAGGAGGCCTTCAGTTCGGTTACAAGCGAGGCAAGTTTGGCTGCCGCTTCGGCAAAGGGTCCAGATTCCAGAATTTGTGAGCCAATGTGGGTCTGAACTCCACGAATTTTGAGATGAGGGAGCGCAGCAGCCACCTTGTAAACTTCGAGGGCTCGGTCGATGCCGATTCCAAATTTATTTTTGCTTTTGCCGGTCGAGATGAACTTGTGCGTTTTTGCATCCACATCGGGATTCACTCGAATGGCCACGGGCGCCTTGAGACCGAGTTCGCCAGCGACGTCATTGATACGCTCGAGTTCGCCCTCGCTTTCGACATTGAAAGAATAAACCCCCTCGCGAAGGGCATAGGCGATTTCCTCACGAGTCTTCCCTACCCCAGCGAAGGTGCAGCGGTCCGCGCGACCGCCCGCCTTCAGAACGCGAAACAACTCACCACCGGAAACGATATCGAATCCGGATCCGATTTTTGCCAGCAGGTTGAGCACGGCAATATTCGAATTTGCCTTCACCGCGTAGCAGACCAGATGGTCCAGCGGAGCCAAGGCTTGGTCGAGCCGGCGGTAGTTCTCCCGAATCGTCCCAGCAGAATAAACATAAGCGGGCGTGCCGAACTCATCGGCGATCTGGTTCAACTCAATCCCCTCGCAACGCAAGGAGCCATCAACATAGGAAAAGGAATGCACCGCGTGAAAATGGGTATCTTTTCGTCTCATGTCAACTTACAGAAACAACCCCGCTCATTCCTTTTCTCCAAACCTTACCGACTTAGGGATCTTATGCCGCGAAGGTTTTTCCATCTGGTCAACGCGCGCAAGGGTCGCTAGGATTTTTCCATGGCTAGAAATGTTTTGGGAGGCGAATTGGAGCCCTGCTGTTACTCACCGCTGACGGGATTTTTTCGGGATGGATTTTGCCATACCGGCCATGGAGATGTGGGTATTCACACCGTCTGCGCGATCATGACGGCGGAATTCCTTGAGTTTTCCCTCTTGCGTGGGAACGACCTCATCACCCCGCGCCCAGAATATCAATTTCCCGGACTCAAACCCGGCGACCGCTGGTGCATTTGTGCCAGTCGTTGGAAGGAAGCTTGCGATGCAGGGGTGGCTCCGCAAGTCCAACTGAAATCCACGCATGCCTCCACACTGGAATTCGCAACCATCGAAGAGTTGCAGGCCTCCATTCAGGACTAATCAACGATACGAGCGGGACGCACTACGTGCGTTATTTCGATCGACCACATTGAGGTTTTCCCCGCGCTTCTGGAGTACAAAGGTGTTATTGTCTCCATAGCGAGTCCAGGGTCCATCGGGCACATCTCTGGCATCTACGAATTTCCAATCACACACATCCTTTCCTGCCATGCCGAGATAGTCCCGAATGGCAGGCGAGACATCCAGCCCAGCCCCTTGGTTGAGATTTGGCTTAGGTCTCTCTTTTCCAAACACATAATTAAAGTGATCTGTGCGAAATGGACCGCAATCCTCCCATTGAGCGTAAGCGACCCGTCGCCCATGCTGAATGGCCACCCAACGCCCTTTGCAAACAGATTTTCCCGCTTTTTCAAAGGCGTCGCGAAACCATGGGATGCGCTGTGACTCTGACTTGGTGCG
>CAIWSO010000484.1 GCA_903915315.1 uncultured Spartobacteria bacterium
ATGACGGTGAATTCCTTTCTCGTATGGGATCCCTCGACGAAAGAGGCGGCGATTTTTGACACCGGGGCCGATGGTCAGCCGATGCTGGATTTTGCGGCAAGCCACGGGCTCAAGGTGAAACAAATTTTCATCACCCACATTCACACCGACCATATTTTTGATTTGGATCGCTTGATCGAAAAAACCGGCGCGCATGCTTGGGTCTGCGAAAAGGAACCGATTGCCGGAGCGGAGTCGTTTTCCGCAGGCCGCGCTTTTCAAATCGGCAGCCTGACCATCGAAACCCGCCTCACGAGCGGACACGCGGCGGGAGGCGTGACATATTTCATCCAAGGCCTATCAAAGCCTGTCGCCATCGTGGGAGACTCCATGTTTGCTGGTTCCATGGGCGGGGGCATGGTCTCCTACGCCGATGCGCTGCGCAACAACCGTGAACAAATTCTGACTCTTCCCGACGCCACGATCGTTTGCTCCGGCCACGGTCCCCTCACTACCGTCGGCGAACAAAAAAACGCCAATCCCTTTTTTACCGCTTAAAAAATTTATGAAAGAAACCATCGCATTCGTTGGAGTCGGTCGCATGGGCGCCAACATGGCCCGCCGTCTCAAAGATCAAGGATACAATGTCACCGCTGTCTTCGACAACCACGCTCCGCTCGCTGTGGAGTTGGGTGCTGAAATCGGGGCCGAGGTTGCCAAAACACTGGCCCGCGTGAATGAACTCGCCAGCGTGATTGTGACTGTCGTGACCGACGACAAGGCCATGCGAGCCATCTTCGCCGAACAAGGCGACAGCCTGCTTGTTGGAGCCACTGGCAAACTTTTCATCAACTGCGCCACCGTCTCGCCGCAGGTTCACCTCGATGTCGAGGCCCTCGCACACAAGGCCGGTGCCGAATCGCTCGAAGCCTGCATGGCGTCGAGCATCACTCAAGCCCGCGAAGGAACCCTGTATCTCATGACCGGAGGCACGGATGCAGCTTTCCAGCGCGCCGAACCGACACTTAAGGACCTTAGCATTTCCCTGCGCCACATCGGAGCCACGGGTAAGGCCGCGCAAGTGAAGGCGCTCGTCAACATGGTGATGAATATCAATACCGCCGGACTTGCCGAAGGCCTCGGACTTGGAGCCTCCCTTGGGCTTGATCTTACCATGCTGCGCGAAGTTTTTTCGCAGACCGGCGCGGACTCCCGCGTCCTCAAAACCGATGGCGAGGACATGCAGAACCGTGACCACTCCTGCTTTTTCTCCGGCGCCCACGCGGCAAAGGACAGCGGCATCGCCCTCTCCCTCGCTCACGAAAAGGGCCTCAATCTCCCTCTTGCCGAGGCCACCAAGAAGCAATACGACCGCATGGTTGCCGAAGGTTTCGGCGATCTCGACAAATCCGGTATCGCTGAACTCACTTTCCCCAACCGAGGTAAAAAATAAACAAAGAAAACGCAGCCAAGCTTTACCTTCCACATCGCCCTGAAGTCGCCGCTTGAGGAGGACAAGTGGACCGGGCCACACCCGGTTCATTCATGAAGTCGTCCTCGTCAAGGCCTGCACGAAAATAATCGCCGTCCTCCGCTTACTCCACGCTCACATCGCCAACGACGCATTCTAAAAACGAAAGACCCGCTATGCCTACTGCACCAACGCTGAAAATCCACATCAACTATTGGTCGCTCCTCCACGAAGGCGATCCCACCACCGAGCAAGGGCTGCGCACCCATTTATCGTTGGTCCGGGACGCCGGCTTCCAAGGCTACTGCGGGACCCCCGACTTTCCTAAGATCAAGGAATTGATCAAGGAATACGGCCTGCGGTTCGGCGGGGCGTTCGACGCCGGTCGGGTCGAGCAATTCGCCCCCAAGATCGCCGCCCTCATGGCCATCGACAACGGTCCAATCAATTGCCAACTCGCCGACCATGACACCCCCACCGAGGAGGCGGTCGCCCTGACAATAGCCTTGATGGAGGAAGCGAAAAAACAGAACGCACCGGTCCACCTTGAAGTTCACCGCGACACCTGCACCGAGACCCCGGAAAAAGCCGCCGCCATCGTGGCCGGCGTCCTTAAAGCCACCGGCCAGGCGCCCCGCATGAATTACGATTTCTCTCACCCAGCCATCGTCAAGCACCTCGTTCCCGAGCACTACATCTCGCGCCTTTTTGACGAGTCGAACATCCCAGTCTTTCAGCAGGCGACCCTCTGGCACATGCGCCCCTTCAATGGCCACCACTGCATGATTCCGATCACCGACGGCCAAGGCAACTTCTCGCCCGAATATGTGGACTGCCGCCCGTTCATCCGTCAGGCCCTCCAGCACTGGCTCGCGGGACCACGCCCGAACAACGAACTCTGGGTCGTGCCCGAGCAAGGTACCACCATCGGCTACAATCTGAGCTGCTTCCCGAATATCTGGCAGGACACGGTTGTCCTCGGCAACGACATCAAAAAAATCTGGAACGAACTCCTCGCCGAGTAGCCTTCGTTTGCTCTCTGGCTCTGGAAGCATCCATCTAGAGAAAACAACATCGCCCGAAATTCCTCGATATGGAATTACGGCGGGGTTTTGGAGCCAGGGCTTTTACGGCCATTGCTGGTTTTGAGGGAATGTGTCGCTATCGTTAAGAAAGACATATAAACGGCAATCTGGAGTGCTTAAGTGCATGGGAATCTCGTTGGTGTCTTTAAAAAAGACACAAAAAAAGAGCTTTCGGACATGGACTTGGCAAGCCATGGAGGATATCTGACTGAAGTATAAAGAGCGATCCCGCCTTTTGCCAGACACGCGTCCTGCACGCCTTCAGTTTCCTAGGTCATTTCGAATTTAGCCTCAAAACCAACCACTATGAAAAAAGTCATACTAGCCCTCGCCATCGGAACCCTTGCCGCCAGCCATCCTGGCCTCGCTGAAACCTCGATCGCTCCGACGGTCTCGCCCATCACCGAGACGCCCGCCTATTTAAAACAAGACAAACCCGCTGAGACTCCGTCGGCTACCCCCTTGCCCGATGGCCTCCCGCGCGAGTCCAAGGAACAACGCGATGCTCGAATGGCATGGTGGCGCGACGCCCGCTTCGGCATGTTCATCCACTGGGGCGTCTATGCGCGCTTGGGCGGGATTTACGACGGCAAGGAAATCCCAAGCCTCGGCGAGCAGATCATGGGTAGGGGAGAAATCCCTGTCGCCAAATACAAGGAACTCGCCAAGGAGTTCAACCCCACGAAATACAATCCCGAAGATTGGGTGCTCATGGCCAAAAAGGCCGGGATGAAATACATCGTCATCACCGCCAAGCATGTGGACGGCTTTGCGCTCTGGCCCACAGCGACCAACGATTGGGATGTCGAGTCCACCGCTTACAAAAAAGACCTCCTCAAGCCGCTGGCAGAAGCCTGTAAAAAGCATGGAATCAAGCTCGGTTTTTATTACGCCCAGACCGTGGATTGGTCGAACGGCGGCGCTTGCAACAACTGGGATCCCGCAGGCGCTGACGATATTCCGAACTACATGAAAAATATCGCCATTCCCCAGATTAAAGAATTGGCGAACAACTACGGTGATGCTCCCGCCATCCTCTGGTGGGACGTTCCTGTGGCGATGAATCTCGATTACGCCAAGCAAATCCTCGACGTCCTAAGCGTCCGCCCCAACCTCATCCAAAACAACCGCCTTTACAAAATGCACGGCCACATGGGTGTGATCGATATGGCCGCACTCGAAGAAATCAAGGGCAACCCCCTCTACGGTGACACCGAGACGCCCGAGCAATACATCCCTCCCACTGGACTCGGTGACCGTGATTTCGAGGTTTGTATGACCATGAACGACACTTGGGGCTACAAAAGCTTCGACCACAATTGGAAGTCTTCGAAGACACTTATCCACCAACTCATCGACATCGCCAGCAAGGGTGGCAACTACCTCCTGAATGTCGGTCCCACCGGTGAGGGCCTCTTCCCCGAGCCCATCGTCGAGCGTCTCGATGTCATAGGAAAATGGATGTCTGTGAATAGCGAATCCATCTACGGCACAACTTCCAGCCCTTTTGCGAAGCTCGTCTGGGGCCGTTGCACGACGAAGAAACACGCTGACAGCACGACGCTCTTCCTCCATGTCTTCGACTGGCCGAAAGACGCTCAACTTCTCGTTCCCGGTCTCGCTAACAAGGTCAAATCGGCGAGTCTTCTCGCCGACGGTAAAAAATTGAAGTTCAAAAAATCTCCCGAAGGTGTCGAGATCGCTCTGCCTGAAAAGGCCCTAGATGCCGACGCAACAGTTATCAAACTCGAAATCGTCGGTGAGCCTAAGGTGGCCAAAGTTTTCATCAAACCCAGCCCGGATGGATCGATCGAGTTGCCAGTCGGCCTAGTGGATTTTCCGACACCCTCCAAAGGCGGAAGCCCCCGCTTCCAAGAGAGCGAGACCGGAACCGAGATAGGCTTCTGGGATAATCCCGAGGCGGCCGTAGCTTGGGAATTCACCGGCGCCAAGCCTAGCGAATACGAAGTTTTGGCCGAAGTCTCCGGACTCAAGGACGCCAAGGTCTTTGTGGAAATCGGCGACCAAAAGCTCGCCGCCCCCCTCGCGAACACCAAAAACTACGCCAACTACAAAATCCAAAACCTCGGCAAAATCCGCATCGCCGGGGCAGGAGATCAACGGATCAGTGTTAAGCCAGATTCGACCGATTGGACAGCTTTCAACCTGCGCAAACTCACCCTCAAGCCAGCAACCGCTCCGTAGTTTTTGAGGGGGCCCCTTTCGCGTACTTGTGTGCGGACATGATACCATTGTCTGTTTGAAATGAGACTTTGAACTGCTAAAGAAGGAGGCATGGTCGTCCCCGCCATGCTTGGGTTGGTCTCCTCCTTTCCTTGGCAAAGTTGAAGGGATCAAGCTGCTACGAGTAGCAATCGGCTCATCTCTCGCTTTCGAATCAGGAGAAAGACGCCAAGTCCAACGGCAAATGCCTCATTGTGAGATTCGCCTGACGGCGCTGGATCGAATTGCTAGGATAGCGAAGTTAAATAAACACAATCAAGCCTTTAGGGCGTGGATTTTTTTGTAGACTCTTGATCCCATCGCGGCTGCGGCGAAGGCGAGGCCGATTACGAAGCCGAACCAGATCCCTCGCGCACCATATCCTAACGGAAATGCGGCTATCCACGAGGTCGGCAGGGCCAGCACCCAATAAGATAAGATGCCAATGAGGAAGGGGACCTTGGTGTCCGCAAATCCGCGCAGGGCCCCCGAGGAAACAATCTGGAGGCCGTCGAAAATTTGGAAAATCCCCGCAAGGACGAGGAGTTGTACGGTCAATGTTTGGACGGCGGCATCCTCCACAAACCCATCGGCGATCCAGTGGCCCATGCTAAGAAAAATGACGGCAAAGAACGACATGGCGATGATCGTCATTCCGAGGGCTCCGCGAATGATAGGCCGAATTTGTTGGGTCTGACCTGAGCCGCGGGCTTGGCTGACTCTCACGCTGACGGCTTGGCCGATGCCTAGCGGGACCATGAATGTGGTCGCAGCGCAAGAGAGGGCGATCTGATGGGCGGCGAGAGGAATCATTCCCAGCCACCCCATCATCACGGAACCGATGGAAAATCCGGTGACTTCCGAGAGGTTTAAGCCCGCGGAATGAATGCCAATGCGGAAGAGTCGGCGGGATTCCTGAAGCCAACCTGGAGCTAACCAGTGCCTCGGCCAAACACCGGGAAGGGACTGCGAGCTATACAGGAGCACGCCGAGCATCGCGGCGATGCGGCTGAGAAGGGTGGCCAGGCCCGCGCCAGCGAGGCCCATCGCGGGTGCGCCGAGGTGTCCAAAAATAAAGATCCAATTTAAAAGTACATTAAGAATGACAGACCCCATCATGATCCAAAAGGGGGGCCATGGCTTCGCGAGGGCTTCGCAGACGTTTTTGGCTGTTCCTGTGACAAAAATGGGAATGAACGACCACGCGCAGAGAAGAAAATATCCACCCATGGCTTGGTTGACCTCAGGGGGTTGACCAAACAGGTGAAGGAAAGGCAGCGCGAGATGGGCGGATAGGGCCAGAGCGCAAGACATGACGAGAGAAATGAAAATGCCCCCGCGCAAGCTCTCTCCAGCCAGATGGGGGTTTCCGCTGCCGAAGGCGTGCGAGGCGCGAACGCTCACGGAGGAAAGCAAGCCGAACCCGCAAATCAGCGGCACGGAGAGAATCGTATTTGCAAAAGCGCAGGCGGCGAGAGGCAGGACGCCGACCCAGCCGACCATCACGGTGTCCACCAAACCCATGAGCATCTGGCCAAGGAATCCCGCTACGATAGGGAAGGCCAAGGCCAACGTTTTGAGATTTTCTCCCTTGGGGTTGAAGATCAAGATTCCTCCACTATGCGATGAAAGCGTTCGATGGAGGAGGCGAGTCCGGTGACCGGATCGATGACCACCAGTGCGCCGCAGACTTTGGCTTGTCCGCGTCCGACAGGAAATTTCGAGGGCATGCAATCCAGAAACTTTTGAATCACGGGGCCGTGTTCGCGGCCGAGAATGGAATTCACAGGACCGCACATGCCCGCATCGCAGAGAAACGCGGTGCCGCCCGGGAGGATCTGCTCGTCAGCGGTCTGAACATGCGTGTGAGTTCCGACCACTGCCGAAACCTTGCCGTCAAGGTAGCGACCGACAGCGATTTTCTCGCTGGTTGTCTCCCCGTGGACATCTACAAAAATCACAGGGGTCTCCGCGCGGAGGCGTTCGACCTCTGCCAGCGCGGTGGTGAAGGGATTTTCGAGGATGGGTTGCATGAAGGTGCGGCATTGCACATTGAGGACCGCAATTTTTCCCTTCGCGGTATCGAGGATGATGCTGCCGCTACCGGGGGTTCCTGCGGGGTAGTTGACGGGACGAAGAAGGCGGGGTTCCGTGGCAATGTAAGCGGGAGTTTCCTTTTGATCCCAAACATGGTCGCCGGTCGTGATGACCGCCACGCCGGTGCGAAGGAGATCGATCGCGATTTTAGGGGAAATGCCGCGGCCATTTGCGGAGTTCTCGCCATTGACCACAACGAAGTCGGCAAAACCTTCCTTCAAGACCTGCGAAACGACGTGTTTTGCAGCTGTGCGGCCGCACTCACCTACAATATCACCAAGAAACAGAAGACGAATCATGGATCCTTTTTATAGCAACTGGGCGCGAACGCATTTAAAAAATCCACATGCGAACGATGCTTTCATTCACGATCCTCTTTTTGGGTTCCTTTTCGCTGGCCACGGCGAAGCTGACGCCTCTGGCTCCGAAGCCCGATTGGCAAGAACTCGACAGGTATCAGCAAACCCTCACGCGTAAGGAATTCAGCAACATGCTTAATGGCATTTATGCACCCGGTGGAGCCGCCAAAGGCTTGATCGATGTCACTTCCCGGGAGGCAAAAATCCGAACCTCGGAGGGGCGGGCTCCCTATATTCTCAAATTTGCCGCGACATCGGGGTCAGCGCGCCCGGTGCCCAAGTATTGGCGCCGGCGCAGCGAGATCAAGCCAGTGACATCTCGAGCATTGAGCGGAGTGAAGATCGCGATTGATCCCGGTCATATAGGCGGCAAGTGGGCAAAAATTGAGGAGCGTTGGTTCCAAATCGGAAAATCCAAACCCGTTGTTGAGGGAGACATGACGCTGCAGGTCGCCAAGCTTCTCATTCCCCGGCTTGAGGCCATGGGAGCGGAGGTCCACCTCACACGCTCCCATGCCGAGCCGATCACGGGGGTGCGTCCATCCCAACTTCGCAAAACGGCGACCGCATCGCTTCGGGAAAAAGGCGAAAAAACCACGAGTCAATCCATCAAAAGCGAGAGCGAGCGGCTTTTTTACCGGGCCAGCGAAATCCGCAAGCGTGCCGAAATGGTGAATGGGAAGATCAAGCCCGATCTCGTTCTGTGCCTGCATTTCAATGCCGAAGGGTGGGGTGATCCTGCTAACCCAGCGCTTGTGGAGAAAAACCATCTCCACTTTCTCCTCACTGGTGCTTGGAGTCGAAAAGAACTGGAATACGAAGATCAACGATTTGAAATGCTGATCAAGCTGCTCAATCGCACCTTCCCGGAGGAAAAAGCAGCCACTCAAGCCCTCGCCAAAAGCATGGTGAGCGCAACGAAGTTGCCGCCCTTCATTTACCGTGGCCCCACGGCCGTTCGTGTCGGGAATAGTGATTACATATGGGCCCGCAACCTGCTTGCGAACCGCTTGTTTGAGTGCCCCGTCGTTTATGTCGAGCCCTATGTGATGAATAGCCGCAGTGTTTTTAAGCGCATCCAGGCGGGCGACTACCAAGGCCGAAAATCCATCGGCGGCACGTCGCAGCCTAGCATCTATCGTGAATATGCGGACTCCGTCGCCGCCGGGCTTGCGAAATACTACGCGGGTCGGTAGGGGGTTCTGAGCTGGGGAAGGCTACGAAAGACGCATCCGGATTTGGCTGCGCAGAATCAAGTAAAGCGTGCCGAATAGGGTGAGACTCGAGAAGATGAGGACGCCCACATTAAACCACAAAATGCCTGCACGCAGGCCCAAATATTCCTTCACGGGGCCAAAGAAGACATTCAAATGCCGGTCCTCGCGGTAGTCGTTTTGTTCCATCTCCGCCTTGGAAATGAGGTCGGTGACTTTCTGGTTCACATACAACTGTTCTGCCGTGAAGCCGGTGCCGAGTTTTTTGAACTTCGAGCGGTCGAACGGGGCGCCGGCAATGACCTGATCGATCAAAACAAAGGCTCGGTTCATTTTTTTCGGAGTCGAAGCTTCCAGGCCGGACAGGAGCGCAAGGGCATCCTTGAGATCCTCCAAGCGCTCCTCCTGAAGGACTGTGTGGGTTTTCTTGCGCACGATGTCATAGATCATCGCTTGGATGGTTTCTTGGCGGCGGGTGAGGGGGTTGAGTTTCGCTTGCGCAAAAACGAGCGCCTCATAGGACCAGCGGGTCGGCATGACTTCGCAAATGAGCGGGACATGGAGATCGCTCCGCGCGGGCATGGCGGTATCGGGATGTCGTTGCCCCCACTGCTGAATGGTGTAGATGAAATCGAGGTTACGGTTCATCTCCTCATATTTGATCAAGGCGCCGCTGAGGATGATCTGCGGAATAAGAACGACCGGAATAATGAGGATTCCGGTTTTGCTTTCGGATACGAGCGAGGAGATGAGCAGGCCGATCGCCGCTCCGCTTGCCGCAGTGAGGAACATGGCGACGAAAACAATCCAAAACCCATCCCGAAGCGAAAGGAAGGCATTGCCAATCCAGGTGAAAAGCGCGCACTGGATGAGTGCGAAAAAGGCGAGAGTCAGAACTTTTGCGAAAACATAGTAGCCCAAGTTGACATGGAGATTCCTTTCCCGCATGAGGACCGGTCGATCGTGAATGATGTCGTCCACGCTGTTCGTCAGACCCAGAAACATGGCCACAACCAAAGTCAGAAAAAGGTAGGTCGGGACATGGAAAGCGGATGCAAAATCGTAGACGTCCGTTTCGGAATATCTCAAGACCATACCGGTGAGAACAGCCAGCAAGGGGGCTTCGAGGATGGTCGTGAGAAGGTTTGCGCGGTTGCGGAGTTTGCTCAGAAAAGCGCGTTTGAGGAGGGTCAGGAACTGGCGCGCTTGCTCCTTGGGTCTCAGGCGGTCGCTGCCGGGTCTGGGCTTGGGAACGGGCGGCGAAGGTTCGCGGGGTGCGGCGGGATGCTGGACATCCTTCAGCAGGCGGTGTGATTCGTATTTGTCTCGCCAGTAGTCGGGAGAAAACCGGCGGGCGGGCACGAGTTGGCCACGGTTGTTTTCCTCCAGAATGATGTCGCCCCCGAGATCGCGGAGGGGAGTTTCCAGGACATCAAAAATGAACTCCGGGCGAGTGGTGCCGCAGGACTCGCAGCCGCCGATCGCTTTTGCCTTGGTCTGGCGACTTTCTGCTTCGGCGAAGTATTTGAGTGTCTCTTGGGGGGTGCCGAAGAAGACCAGCTTGCCGCCGCGGTCGAGAACGATGGCCTTGTGAAACATCTGGAATATCCGCGATGTGGGCTGGTGAATCGTGACGAGGACGATTTTATTGTGAGCCATGTCACGGATGATTTCCATGATGTGCTCGGAGTCCTTCGAGCTGAGTCCGCTTGTCGGCTCGTCGAACAGAAAGATGTCGGCGGAGCTGACCATATCGAGACCGATATTGAGTCGCTTGCGCTCACCGCCGCTGAGGGTTTTGCGTCCGGTGTGTCCCACCACGAAACCTCGGCGCTCATTGAGGCCGAGTTCGGCCAACTTGCCGTCGATGCGTCTCATTCGCTCGCGGCGGCTGAGGTGAGGGGCGCGAATCGCGGCTGCAAAGTCGAGGTTCTCCTCAATGGTGAGGTGCTCGTCAAAGGCGTCGTATTGGGGAATGTAGGTGACGTATTTTCGAAGAGCTTCGTAGTTTTTGTAGAGCGAGCGGTTATTGAAAAGGACTTCGCCCTGTGCTGGGGAAAACTGCCCCGAGAGCGCCCTCAAAAGCGTGCTTTTTCCGCACCCGCTTGCGCCCATCACGCAGACCATTTCTCCGCGTTCCACCGCAAAGGAAACGCCATCCACCGCCACTGATCCGTTGCCGAAACGGCAAACCAAGTCGCGCACATCGAGCGTGCGAATCACATTCTTTTCCTCTTCGATGAGGCGCTCGGAGAAGTTGCAACGCAGGCTTTGTCCGATATCCACGCGGATCATGTCGCCATCGGCGAGCAGGGCGGTATTCCGGACGGGGACGCCGCCGACGAGAATCGGGCGGTCCGCCTGCAAAACTTCGAGTTGGCCGGTCCTTTTATCGTAGTCGCACGAGATTTTCAGGAGAATGTCGCCGCCCGGACCCGGCGCGAGAAGGATGTCATCCTCCTCCAGCAGTCCAGGGTTGTTGGAAACCAGATACTCGCTTTTGGACGGGCTGAGTTGGAAGCGCCCGCCGTAGGATCGGGCGCGCAATCGCAGATAGCCGAGGTCGAGTTCGCTATCATCGTGAAAAATGATTTTGTCTTCGAGGGTGGCGATGATCTCGCGGTCGGAGTGAAGCCGAGAGCCATTCAAAACGGCATCGACATCCTTGAGTGCCTTCACGCGCACACGCAGTCCGAATGTGACTTGAAGGCAGGTGTCGCGCGTTTTGGTTTTTTCCAGCGTCACTTCATCATCCTCGCTCACCGCGACGAAAATCTCGGGCAGGGTGACGTTTTTCTTCGCGTTGAAGTAGAAGATGAGATCCGCGTAAGTGAGAACCATGTCGTCCACGAGGACGCGTTGGCCGGCGTAAAGTCTGGCGAAGCCGCCGGATTCCAACGCGCGGCCCTGAACGATCAGATCACGGCCGCTGAGGTTTTTGATGATGACTAGGCTGCCGAAGCGGTATGCATTGAGTCTTTCGTGGGGTTGAAGGTCGGCGAGGACCACGTCGGCATGGTTGGGATGTCCGAAGCTGACCATCTCTAGCGGTGAGGTCCCAGCGCTGAAAATGGCGGTGTCCGCTTTGTCATCGGCATTGAGTTGGTAGACGATGTCGATCGCTTGCGTGGCCATGCCCAGTCGGGACATGAAGGCGTAGTAGGCCACGACGGCGTCATTTTTCAGCCCAGCTCTGGCGATGAGATCGTAGAGTTGAACGCCCAGCAGGATCTTGCGTTCGTCGCTCAGTTGGCCAGCGAGCTTCTGGGCCATTGCATCCAAATCCTGCCTCTGATCGAGGGCATTCCGGAAATGCTCGCGCAGTTCGGAGTAAACGGCATCGGGATAATCGTAGCGAAGAAATCCGAGGCTGGAATCGATTTCCTCCTCGACCAACTCGCCGTCTACGCGCGAAAAAGCGGCCAGTACCTGGATCAATGTCGGCAGAAGGTTGGGGGCCTCCGTGACCGTTCGGGGCTTGCGTAGAAGACGTCGCAGCATGTGCCTGCCTCCCGCTTGAACGCGCGCAGCCATTCGGGCGAGGCGTTCCAAGCGGTTCTGCATGCCTTGGGGCGCGGCAGGACTGTTGAGAGGTTCCACTGCCCTGAACGATAACTTTGCTGGCGCTTCAATGCAATGCGCTCCTTGTGGTGATCTTCGTGAAATTGACACCGTTGGACAAACCCGCTTTCATCTGCCGCACATGAACCGCTTTTTTTTGCCGCTCTGTGCTATCCTGACCGCCGTTTTGCTTGCAGGGTGTGCCACGACTGAAGAGGGCCCCGCCAACCGCTTGGATAAAGCGGATGTTTTGCCTCTGGCGCTCGATGACAGTTACAAGATCGGCAAGATTCTTCTTTCGACGTTTGATCCTTCAGTGGTCGAGTCGGTCACCAAATGCGAACCGGTCATGTTCGAGCGCCTTCGCCGCACTTGGGGAGCGATCGACCAAGTTGAACTCTCTCAGCGCTACGGCAACTACTACACAGTTTACTGGAAAAGTGCGATCCCATCGGATGTTACTATGCGGTTGGAATACCGCCAAGCGGGCCTCGGGAATTTCGTGATGGCGCAAGAGCGCTCGTATTCGCAGGCTTGCGGCACCTACAGATCGACTTTCGAGGTGACTGGAGACGATTATCTGGAGGCGGGTTGCGTGACATCGTGGAGGATTGTTCTTATCAAGAATCGCCAAATTGTCGCGCTGGGCCAGTCGTTCCTATGGAAGTAGGTCGTTTGACAATTACGCCATCCCGTTTCTAACTATATCAAAGACATCGTGAGTAAAATATCATCCATCCTCGTTGGGAGTTCAAAGGAGACTGTCTGGTTGAAAGTGGACGGACGGGGAACATTCGAAAACAGCCAGTGTGTGAAGGAATTTGTCGGGCGGATGATAGCCAAGGGACGCCAGGAATTTGTCTTGGATCTGGGTGCCTGCGAGTTGATGGATTCTACTTTCATGGGAATGCTCACCTCCGTTGCATTCCAGCTTCGCGAGGTCCAAAGCGGACAACTCCGCGTTGTGAGGGCAAATGAAAGGAATTTTTCGTTATTGGAGAGTCTGGGGCTCGATCACCTTTTTCAAGTCGAGCCGGAGCCCGCTCCGGATGCGCCTAGCGCGCTCAAGGTCGCTAGTGCGCCATCAACGACGCCGGAGGAGCAAAAAACGGCCATTCTTGTCGCTCACGAAGCCCTTATTGAAGCCGATCCGCGCAACGCGGTGCGCTTTCAAGACGTGATCGAATATATGCGACAAGAGATCACGGAAAGCGCCACCTGAGGGAAGAATGGTCTTTTACTAGCTAAGAATGCGGCCCAGCTCTCCCTTCGAACCATTGAATAAAGTCCTAATGAAAACACATACGCCGGCGGCTTGGGGTTGTATCCTTGTGCTGCTACTCATGCCGAATTTATTTGCAGCCATCGCAGACCCAGTTCCGAGCCAGTCGCAGCCGAATGTTTTGCTGATTTTAACCGATGACCAAGGTTTTGGAGATGCTGGTTTCCAAGGTAATCCGCATCTTAAAACTCCCCATCTTGATGCGCTCGCGGCTAGTGGTGTTCGCTTCACGGATTTTATCGCGAGTCCGACTTGTTCGCCAACACGCGCGGCTCTCATGACCGGTCGGCATGAGTTTCGTTCCTCCGTCACTCATACGATTGAAGGAAGGAGTTTGCTGCGGGCCGGTGTGCCGACGATGGCGGATGCTTTTAAGAAAGCCGGCTATCGCACCGGCATTTTCGGTAAGTGGCATCTGGGCGAGACAAGTTTGTTCCATCCCAACGACCGCGGATTTGACCATGCCTTGCTGATAGGCGGTGGTGGGGTCGCGCAAACGCCGGACTACTGGGGCAGCACGATGTTTGATCCCTACCTTCAGGAAAATGGCGAGTGGAAGCCGTTTAAAGGTTACATGACCGATATCTTTGTGAGTGAAGCTCAGCGCTGGATCGAAAAAGACAAAAAGCCGTGGTTTTGTTACATCCCCCTCAATTCGCCTCATGGGCCGCACCAGATCTCAGACGAGTGGGCCGCTCCCTATCGCGCCATGGGCTTGAAGGAAGAGGTCGCGAAATTCTACGGGATGATCGCCAATATCGATGCTCAAGTCGGGAAACTCTTGGATTCCTTTGCGAAAAAAGGTCTCGATCGCAATACGGTGGTCATTTTTATGGGGGACAATGGATCTTCCATGGCCGATTTCTCAGGCGGTTTGCGCGGTTCGAAAGCCTGCCCATATCAAGGGGGAGTCCGTGTGCCGGCTGTTTTTTCGTGGAAAGGACGATTCTCGGCTGGGAGCACGGTGAACACCTTGGCCGGTATGTATGACGTCTTGCCTACGCTAGGTGAAGCTTGCGGCCTGGATTTATCGAAGTTCCCAAAGACGGACGGACGCTCGCTTCTTCCTATCCTGCTCGCTGGAAAACAGCCTGCGGCTTGGACGGATCGCACCATCCCCATGCACGTCGCTCGCTGGCCCTCAGGAACAACTGTGGATAAATTGCCATTTAAGAGTTCCTCGATCCGCAACCAACGCTACAGCCTCGTCAATGGAAAGGAACTCTACGATCTGCAAGCCGACCCCGGTGAATCCAAGGATATCTCCAAAGAAAATCCCGAGGTCAGCGAGAGTCTGCGGACGACCTATCTTGACTGGTGGAATGGGGTGAAAGACGATGCGCTGGCGCTCCAGCCACTGTTTATGGGCCGTCCCGGCCAAGGACCGGTTGAGTTGACCCTCATGGACTGGCAACCCAGCCGCATCACCAAGGAGCCTTTGAACGGCGGCGCTGGGTGCAGTCAAGAAGTCGTGAAGGCATGGATCTCTGGAGGCAAGGCTGCCGGTGTCGATGGGGCGACTGGTGGTTGGATGATGCACAACGAGACGGCCGGCAACTACGAGTTGGAAATCCGACAGCATCCCGTCGGTGTAGGTGATGACACTCCATTTTCAGAAGGGGAAGCCACGCTGGATATCGGGGGCAAAAATTTCGCCCAAAAAATAGCGAAAGGTGATGTGGTGGTGCGGATGAATGTGGAAATTCCCGCTGGCGATCTTTTCTTTGAGCCCTTGATTTCCGGTCAGCGTCCTTCAGGCAAGCCGCAAGGAGCCTACTTCTGCCGCATTGCGCCCGTTGCAGCGGGGACGAAAAAATAATTTTTCGATTGCCTCTGGTATTTAAGGTCAAGCGAAGGTAAATCGTATCCCTTTTTAAAATTTCTATGATCCCAAAACAAGAATTCCAAGG
>CAIWSO010000485.1 GCA_903915315.1 uncultured Spartobacteria bacterium
CGAAGGACCGCTGGAGAACCATCATCGAGCAAAAATCCCATCGACATCAGCGAAACCCCATAACGCTCGATCGGAATGATGCGATTCTCATCATCCGCTGTCGGGCGCTCACTCCCACCGAACATGATCGCCACGCTCGGTCCGTAAATATCGCAATCGCACAAACCTGTTCGTGCGCCGGATTGGGCAAGCGCTAACGCAAGATTCGCCGCCACGGTGGACTTCCCTACCCCGCCTTTTCCGCTACCCACTGCAATGATATGGCGAACCCCTTCGATGCGGGCTGGGCCGACACTTCCGGTGGGCGCGGCTGGAGCTTGCACATCCACTTTCACATTCAACCGACCTGAACCCACCAAGCCCTTGAGCGCTTGAGTCGCCTCGTCACGAATCGTTTTTGCCACTGCGTTCTCCGTAGTCGAAATCACAAGTTGGACATCGACATCAGTGCCGTTGGTGGAGATTTCACGCACGAGGCCGAATGAGACGATGTCACGAGAGAAGCCCGGATACTTTACGACCTTCAATGCTTCGCGAATGGATTCTTGATTTATGGATGACATGGGCCGGATTGTGCATGGATGGATCGCACAGACAAGATTGTTGGTGGGATTTCCATATTGCTTCGAAAAGCTTTGGGAACTAAGTTGCACGCGTCAGAGGCTATGGACTGCGGACAGGCCAACCCCGCCAGGGCAGGAATGCAGCAACGGTAGTCTGCTCCTCTTTGCCGTAGTCCTCTGACACTTTCCCTGCCTTGACTCACCCCTTACGAGCGATATTGTGACGGCATCAATGGCAACAGCTTCCCGTGAAAGTGTACGCAAGACTCTCCATGAGTTTTTAGCGGAAAAAGGTTTTCGCAAGACCTCTCAACGCGATGCCATCATTGAGGCTGCTTTTGGCACTCATGAACACTACACGGCCGAGGAGCTCTTGGTGATGTCCAGAGCCATCGACAAATCGGTTTCCCGCGCGACGGTCTATCGCACTCTGCCGATCTTGGTGGAAAGCGGACTCCTGCGCGAACTCGACCTCGGTGGGGAGACCAAGATCTACGATCCCAACTTCCTCGAGCACCCGACCCACAACCACCTTGTGTGTGTGGACTGCAAAAAGATCATCGAATTCGAAGACCCCAACATGGAACTCTTAGAGAATTGTATCTCTAGGCGATTGGGATTTTCTCCGGCCAACAAAATGGTGACGATCGAAGCCCATTGCGACGAGTTCAAGGCCAGCGGCACCTGCACCCGCCGACCTTGCGATAAAGACTAAGAAAACGAGCGATCAGTCGCCTTGCACTTGGCTTGCCGCAGGAATAGCCTTCGAATAGAAAAAAACTATGTGGAAAGGCCGTTTTAAAGAGGAGCAGTCCGACCTGCTCAAAAGCTATGGAGAATCTGTCAGCACCGATTGGCAACTTTTTCGACACGACATTCGAGGCAGCATCGCTCACGCCCGCGCCTTGATGGGCTCAGGAATCCTGACCCAAACCGAATTCAGTTCGATCGAAAGCG